>JAYRKO010000687.1:0-1796 GCA_041905745.1 Tagaea sp.
TCGCGCTGCTTGGCATTGAGCACAGGCGGCCCGAGCGGCGGGATCGCGCGCGCGGCCGTGTTGATGGCGGCGGTCTGCACGGCCGTCCGGGCCTGTGCGGTACGGGTTTCCGACGTGTCGCCTGAAGTTGCAGCGACCAGTTCGAGGGCTTCGCCGGCCGCGACGACGTCGCCCTTCGCCGGCACGCCCGCGGCGTCGCTGCGCTCGCAGGCGGCCAGCGTCAGGGCCACGAAGGCCGTCGCCAGCGCGAATCGGAACTGCCAAGTCATCCGGGCAGTTAAGACCTCCCGACCGGCCAGCGCAAGGTACGAGGTGCCCCGTTGCGCGCGCGCGGCGGCGGGTCTAAGTTCCCGGCCCGACAACCAGAAACCGCCCGGAGTCCGTTCCCATGTTCAAGGGGTCCTTCGTTGCCCTCATCACGCCGTTTCGCAACGGTCAGGTGGACGAGCCGGCGTTCAAGAAATTCGTCGCCTGGCAGATCGCGCAGGGCACCAACGGGCTCGTGCCGTGCGGCACGACCGGCGAATCCCCGACGCTGAGCCATGCCGAGCACGAGGCCGTAATCGAGATGTGCGTCGCGGCCGCCAAGGGCCGCGTGCCCGTCATGGCCGGCACGGGATCGAACTCGACCGAGGAGGCGATCAGCCTCACGCGCCATGCCCAGAAGGCAGGCTGCGATGCCGCCCTCGTCGTGACGCCCTATTACAACAAGCCCACGCAGGAAGGCCTGTATCGCCACTATGCGGCGATCGCCAAGTCGGTGAAGATTCCGATCTTCATCTACAACATCCCCGGCCGCTGTGCGGTCGACATGTCGGTCGAGACGATGGGGCGCCTGGCGCAGATCAAGAACATCGTGGGCGTCAAGGACGCCACCGGCGACCTGACGCGCCCGGGCCTGCAGCGGCTCGCCTGCGGGAGCGACTTCGTGCAGCTCGACGGCGACGACGGCACCGCGCTGGCGTTCAACGCGACCGGCGGCACGGGCTGCATCTCGGTCACCGGCAATATCGCTCCCAAGCTCGTTTCGAAGATGCAGGCCGCTTCGCTGAAGGGCGACGGGAAGGGCGCGCTCAAGATCCAGGACACGCTGATGCCGCTGCACAAGGCGCTGTTCGCCGAGACGAGCCCCGGTCCGGTCAAGTACGCGGCCTCGCTTCTCGGCATCTGCACCGACGAGGTGCGCCTGCCGCTCGCGCCCATCGGGGCCGAGACGAAGGAGCGCGTGCGCGCGGCGATGAAGGGGGCGGGCCTCCTGCGTTAGGGCAGGACGCGTCCGCCGGCACCGATGGCAGCCCCCGACACGGGACGCAAGGTCGCCGCGACCAACCGCAAGGCGCGCCACGACTATACGATCGAGCGCACGCTCGAAGCCGGTCTCGTTCTTACGGGCACGGAAGTGAAGTCGTTGCGCGCGGGCGCGGGTGTCGCGATCGCCGAAGCGCATGTGGGCGAGCGCGGCGGCGAATTGTGGCTGCTCGACGCGCACATTCCCGAATATGCCGGCGGCAACCGCCTCAACCACGAGCCGCGCCGGCCGCGCAAGATCCTCGTCAGCCGCACCGAGATGCACAAGCTCGTCGGCGCCGTGACGCGCGAGGGCATGACGCTCGTTCCCCTGCAGGTCTATTTCAACGCGCGCGGGCTCGCCAAGCTCGAGGTCGGCCTCGCCAAGGGGCGCAAGAAGGCCGACAAGCGCGAAGCCGTCGCCACGCGCGACTGGAAGCGCAGCCAGGCGCGCCTTCTCGCCACGCGCGGCTAGGCATGCGCGTCCCGCTCCTCTACGCGACCAACGC
>JAYRKO010000688.1:0-1796 GCA_041905745.1 Tagaea sp.
AGACGGGCGCCTTCGGGCTTGCGGGCATCGTCGTGCCGCTGTTCCTGTTCCTGTCGTGCATGGGGCTCGTCGGCGCCAATTCGATGGCGGGCGCGCTCGCCGACCATCCGCAGATCGCGGGTGCCGCCTCGGCACTGTCGGGCTTCGCGCAGTTCGCGGTGGGTGCCGTCGCCGGCATGGTCGTCGCGGCGCGCGCGGACGGCACGCCCGGGCCGATGTGCCAGACGATCTTCGTGCTGGCGCTCGTCGGCATGATCGCCAACTTTCTGCTCGTGAAGCCGGCGGCGCGGCGCTAGAACCGTCGGCGATGCCCCGGTTCGCCGCCAATCTCTCGTTCCTCTATCAGGATCTCCCGTTCCTCGACCGCTTCGCGGCGGCCGCCGAGGACGGGTTTCGCGCGGTCGAATTCCTGTTCCCCTACGAATTCGCGGCCGAGCAGATCGCCGCCGCCGCGCGACGCGCGGGCCTGCGCGTCGTGCTGTTCAACCTGCCGCCGGGCGATCTCGCACGCGGCGAACGCGGACTTGCGGCGCTTGCCGGACGCGAACGCGAATTCGCCGATGCGCTCGAGCGCGCGCTCGATTACGCGCAGATCCTCGACTGTCCGCGCCTGCACGCGATGGCCGGCCGCATCGAGGACGGCGCGCGGCGCGATGTCTATGTCGCGAACCTGCGCAAGGCGACGGTAGCGGCCGTCGAACGCGGCCGCGCGATCACGATCGAGCCGCTCAATCTGCGCGACAATCCCGGCTATTTCCTGTCCCGTCAGGAAGACGCGCACGCGATCTGCGCGGAAATCGGATCGCCCGGCATCGGCGTGCAGATGGATTTCTACCACTGCCAGATTTCCGAGGGCGACCTGACGCGTCGTTTGGAGCGGCTCATCGCCGGCGTGGCGCACATCCAGGTGTCGAGCGTGCCCGACCGCAACGAACCCGACGGCGGCGAGATCAACTATCCCTATCTTTTCGACCTCGTCGATCGGCTCGGCTATTCCGGCTGGATCGGGTGCGAGTACCGGCCGCGCGGCGCGACGCGCGCGGGCCTCGGCTGGGTGCGGCCGTATCTCGATCGCTAGGCGCGCGCGCAGCCGCCACGATCCATTCGGCGAAGGCGGAAAGGGCCGGGTCGTTCTCGCGGCCTGCGGGGCTGTAGAGATACCAGCTGCGTCCCAGCGGCACGCTGAGCGCGAAGGGCGCCACCAGCCGGCCGGTGCGGATCTCGTCGTCCACGTACGGCCGAAGGCCGACCGCGATCCCCAGACCGTCGCATGCCGCCTGGATCGCCAGTCCGTAATTGTCAAACGTGGGACCGAGCGCCCGCACGCGCGGTGCGCCGGCCGCGTCCAGCCAGTGCGGCCAGTCCTCGGGCGCCTGCGCGATGCGCAGCAGCGACTTGGGCGCGAGATCGGCGGGCGTTTTCGGATAGGGCGCGAAATGCGGCGCGCAGACCGGCAGCAGGTCGGCGTCGAACAGCTTTCGCGCGACGAAGCCCGGCCGCTCGGCCGTGCCGAGGCTGATGCCGCACGTCCAGTCGTCGCGATAGGGCACCGTGAAGCCGCCCGTCGCCAGCCGGACTTCGATGTCGGGCGCGCGGCGGCGGAAATCGGCAAGCCGCGGGATGAGCCAGCGGATCGCGAAGGTCGATCCGACGCCCACGGTGAGCGTGCGCGGATCGCCGCGGCCAGCCATCTGTTCGGTTAGGGTGGCGAGCTGGTCGAGCAGCGGGGTGAGGCCGTCGCGATAGGCCCGCCCGGCCGCGGTCAGCACCAGCCGGTTGGCCGTGCGCTCGAACAG
>JAYRKO010000689.1:0-1793 GCA_041905745.1 Tagaea sp.
TCGACCGTTTCCGCCTCGACGGCAAACGCCTGTTCATCACCGGCGGCAGCCGCGGCCTCGGGCGCGAGATGGCGTTGGCCTGCGCGGAAGCCGGGGCCGACGTCGTGCTGGCGGGCCGCGACATGGCCGCCCTGATGCGCGCGGCCGAGGAAATCCGCGCGCGCGGCCGGCAGGCCTGGACCGTCGCGGCCGACGTGGGCAAGCCCGAGGAATGCCGGCGCGCATGCGAGGAGGCGCTGGCGACCGGCCCGATCGACATCCTGATCAACAACGTGGGCGGCCGGCGCGTGAACGTCCCCATCGAGGACGAAAGCCTCGAGACGTGGCGCGAACATGTCGACCTCAACCTCACCGCGACGTTCGTGTGCACGAAGATCGTCGGCGGCGCGATGCTGAAACGCGGGAAGCCCGGGCGCGTCATCAACGTCGCGTCGATCAGCGCGCTCATCGCCAACCGCGGCATCGGCGGGCGCCACTACGAGGCTGCGAAGGCCGCCGTGCTGCATTTCACGCGCGCCACCGCCGCCGACTGGGCGCCGCGCGGCGTGACCGTCAACGCGATCCTGCCCGGCGTGTTCCTGACCGAACCCAACATACGCTGGTCGCGCGAGCAGCCCGAAACGATGGCCAAGCTCAAGGACCAGATCCCGATGGGCGATTTCGGCAAGCCGGAGGATCTGGGTCCGCTCGCGGTCTATCTCGCGTCCGACGCGAGCCGCTACATGACGGGTGCCGCGCTGGTCATCGACGGCGGCACGCTGCTGTGGTGACCAAGGCCGAGATTGCAGGCATCGAAGGCACCCGTTACAACCGCCCGAATTCGATCAACCACAGGCGCGCGTGCGGACGATGGCCGACGAACTGAAATGCCCGCGGTGCGGGTCCGAGAACGTCTATCCCGACGGAAACCTGTGGAACTGCCCGGACTGCGCGCACGAATGGAACCCGCAGGCCGCCGCCGCCGTCGAAGCCGAGGCGGCGCCGGGCGTGCGCGACGCCAACGGCAACGCGCTCGCCGACGGCGACAGCGTGACCGTCATCAAGGACCTGAAGGTCAAGGGCTCGTCCTCGGTCGTCAAGGTCGGCACCAAGGTCAAGGGCATCCGGCTGGTCGATTCCACCGACGGGCACAACATCGCCTGCCGGATCGACGGCATCGGCTCGATGAATCTCAAATCCGAGTTCGTGCGGAAGAGCTAGAGCGATTCTTCCGGCGGCAACCTGACGGCGGCGTGCCGCACTAGGCGGGCATGCGCGCGCCGACATAGGTCGCAAGCTTCGTGTAGATCGCGCGCAGGAAGTCGCTGGGCGGCAGCCGGTCGACCGGCGGCAGCGTCGCGAAACGCCGGCGCATCGCCTCGACGTGCGGCAGCGCCATCTGCGGGATGCGCCCGTCGGGCCACATCGTGCGCGGCGGCACGGCGCGCACGAACGCGATCATGATCTCGAACGCCTCGCGCAGCGCCGGCTCGATGCCGGAAAGCTCGCGCCCGAAATCCTCGCGCTCGAGCGCCAGCACCTCGGCCGTCGTGATCGCCACGGCCGCGGCCGTGCGGTAGCCGCCGTCGATCAGCGCCAGTTCGCCGAACACGTCGCCCGCCCCCAGCCGCGCGATGGGCGCGTACTGGCCGGCGCCGTCGGCGTTCTTCACGATCGCGACCTCGCCCGAGAGGATATAGAAGGCCGACGTGGCGAGTTCGCCTTCGTAGAAGATCGCCTTCTGCGGCTCGAAGCGCCAGCGCTGCTGCTTCCTGCCCGTCTCGACCGTGATCGCGCGCACCGCGCCGTCGCGC
>JAYRKO010000690.1:0-1790 GCA_041905745.1 Tagaea sp.
TTCCGCGGGTACGGGCAAATCTTGATCCTCGAACATTCCGGGGGCTATCATTCGATTCTGGCGCAGTTGAGCCGGATCGACGCGGTCGTGGGCCAGTCCGTGACCGCGGGCGAGCCGGTGGGCCGGGCCGGGAACGACGAGAACGGGACGCCGACGCTCTATATCGAGCTGCGGCGGCACGGACAGCCGGTCGATCCGTCGCCCTGGCTGCAGGCTGCCGAGAACGGCGCGCGTCGCTGACGCGCGAATGGCGTGTGCGGAGGCGATCGTCGCCGCCGCGGAAAGGAACCCGAAGAATGTTCGCCCGCAAGCTTGCCGCCGCGACCCTCGCGACCGCATTGACGGTCCTGCCCGCCGCGCTGATGCCCGGCGCGCACGCGCAGGCGCCGGCGCAGGCCCCCGCCGCCGGCGGCGCTTCGGAGACCTACCGCCTGCTCAACCTCTTCGGCGAGATCTTCGAGATCGTGCGCAGCGACTATGTCGAGGAAGTCGCCGACCGCAAGCTGATCGAGGACGCGATCAACGGGATGCTGACGGCCCTCGATCCGCATTCGTCGTTCCTCAACGCGCGCTCGTACCGCGACATGCAGGTGCAGACGCGCGGCGAATTCGGCGGGCTCGGCATCGAGGTCACGATGGAGAACGGCCTCGTCAAGGTCGTCTCGCCCATCGACGACACGCCGGCCGCGCGCGCGGGCCTCAAGCCCAACGACCTGATCGTGCAGCTCGACGGCGAGGCGGTGCTGGGCCTGACACTGCAGGAAGCGGTCGAGAAGATGCGCGGGCCCGTCAACAGCCCGATCAAGATCACGATCCGGCGCGGCGACCAGGCGCCCTTCGACGTGACGCTCAACCGCGCGGTCATCCGCATCCAGTCGGTGCGTTCGCGCATCGAGGGCGACATCGGCTACGTGCGCATCACGTCGTTCACCGAGCAGACCGACACCGGCCTGCGCGACGCGGTGACGAAGATGCGCGACCAGCTGGGCAACAAGTTCAAGGGCCTCGTGCTCGACCTGCGCAACAATCCCGGCGGCCTGCTCGATCAGGCGATCGCGGTTTCCGACGCGTTCCTCGAACGCGGCGAGATCGTCTCGACGCGCGGCCGGCGCCAGGACGAGGCGCAGCGCTACAACGCGCGCGCGGGCGACGTGCTGAACGGCCTGCCGCTCGTCGTGCTGATCAACGGCGGTTCGGCGTCGGCCTCGGAAATCGTCGCGGGCGCGCTGCAGGACCATCGCCGCGCGATCCTTCTGGGCACGCGCACCTTCGGCAAGGGCTCGGTCCAGACGATCCGCCCGATCGGCAACCAGGGCGCCATCCGCCTGACGACGGCGCGCTACTACACGCCTTCGGGCCGTTCGATCCAGGCGCAGGGCATCGATCCCGACATCGTCGTGGAAGCCGCGCGCATCGAGGTGCAGCAGCAGGGCCCGCAGCGTCGCGAGGCCGATCTGCGCGGCGCGCTGCGCAACGAGCAGGCGCGCCCCTCCGGCGCGCCGGCGGCCGAGAACGAGGAACGTCAGCAGGAAAGCGTGCAGGACTATCAGCTGAGCCGCGCCTTCGACCTGCTGCGGGGCCTCGCGCTCTACATCCAGCGGAACAACTGAGCGCGGCCCGCGAGAGGCCGCCGACGGCGACCCCGAAATGGCTGAGACCGACGCCGACAACAAGGACAAGGAGACGTCGGACGCCCCGCCCATGCCGCCGGTGCTCGGACCCGCCGAGCCGTTGCCGGCGCGCGGCGGCCCGTCGCTGCTGACGATCGCGTGGGCGCTGCTGATCGCGGC
>JAYRKO010000065.1:0-9346 GCA_041905745.1 Tagaea sp.
CGACCGGCTTCGAATGGGTGAACCATTCGCTGGCACCCAAGCCGCACGCGAACGAATCCTTCCGCACGACCGTCGGCGGGCCCGATTGCCGCCAGCCCTATTCGCTGTCGGTCTTCAACGTCTCGGCCATGAGCTTCGGCGCATTGTCGGCCAACGCCATCCGCGCGCTCAACAAGGGTGCGGCGCTGGGCGGCTTCGCGCACGACACGGGCGAAGGCGGCTTCAGCCAGTACCACCGCGAATTCGGCGGCGACATCATCTGGGAAATCGGGAGCGGCTATTTCGGCTGCCGCAACGACGACGGTAGCTTCTCGCCCGAGCGCTTCGCCGTGCAGGCGAAGGAGCCACAGGTCAAGATGATCGAGATCAAGCTGAGCCAGGGCGCCAAGCCCGGCCATGGCGGCGTGCTGCCGGGCCCCAAGGTTTCGGCCGAAATCGCCGCCGCGCGCGGCGTGCCGCAGGGCGTGGACTGCGTGTCGCCCGCCTGCCATCCGGCCTTCTCCACGCCGCTGGGCCTCGTCGAATTCATCGCGCAGCTGCGCGAACTGAGCGGCGGCAAGCCCGTCGGCTTCAAGCTGTGCATCGGCCACCCGACCGAGTTCCTGGGCATCTGCAAGGCGATGCTGAAGACCGGCATCTATCCCGACTTCGTCGTCGTCGACGGCTCGGAAGGCGGAACGGGTGCGGCCCCGCTCGAATTCCTCGACCATGTCGGCACGCCGCTGCGCGACGGGCTGGTATTCGTCCACAACGCGCTGACCGGCCTCGGCATCCGCGACCGGATCAAGCTGGGTGCGGGCGGCAAGATCACGTCGGCCTTCGACATGGCGCGCGTGATGGCGCTGGGCGCCGACTGGTGCAACGCCGCGCGCGGCTTCATGTTCGCGGTCGGCTGCATCCAGTCGCAGAGCTGCCACACCGACCGCTGCCCGGTGGGCGTCGCCACGCAGGACAAGGTGCGCCAGCGCGCGCTGGTCGTGCCGGACAAGGCCCAGCGCGTCGCGCAGTTCCACAAATCGACGGTGACGGCCTTGGGCGAACTGATCGGGGCGGCCGGGCTTTCGCACCCCAGCGAATTGCGGCCCTTCCACATCTCGCGCCGCACGGGCCCGACCAAGAGCGCCACCTTCGCCGAGGTCTACCACTTCCTCAAACCCGGCGAACTTCTCGACGGCACCGACCATCCGGCCTTCGTCCACGCGTGGCCGGCCGCGCGCGCGGAGTCGTTCTAGCCGCTACTGGTTGAGGACGACCCGCCCGAGATCGGCGAGGTCGTAGCCGCCCAGACGCGCGGCGTGCGCGGCGAAGGCCGGCGTGCGCGCGAAGGCGATGAGGCGCTGCACGGGTTCCTCGAAGAAGTCGCGCCGGCGCATCGCGAGGTCGAAGCGCTCGCGGAACAGCGGCACGAAGTCGACGCCGAGCTGGCCTGCCGAAGCCGCGACGCCGAAGCCGACATCCGCGCGCCCCTCGCGCACGCAAGCGGCGATCTCGGTCTCGTTGAGCGCCAGCGTCTCGATCGTCTTCAGCGAATCGAGCCGGATGCCCGCTTCGGCCAGCAGGTGCAGGAACAGCACGTGGCTGCCCGCCTGCGGCTGACGCAGCACGACGCGCGCGCGCCGGCGGCGCACGTCGGCGAGCCGTTTCAGGCGTAGCGGATTGCCGCGCGCGACCAAGAGGCCCTGCTGGCGCCACGCCCATGTGATCGCCACGAGATCCTGCCCCGGCAGGGCCGCCTGCAGGGCCGGCACGTTGAAATCGCCCGTGTCGGGATCGACGATATGGAGTGCGGAAACCATCGCGCCGGCCGCGCGC
Source organism: Tagaea sp. (assembly GCA_041905745.1). Lineage (GTDB taxonomy): Bacteria > Pseudomonadota > Alphaproteobacteria > CACIAM-22H2 > CACIAM-22H2 > Tagaea. The sequence continues at coordinate 1,813 of JAYRKO010000065.1, forward strand.
AGCGCGTCGAGCCCGTCGAGCGAACCCGCCGTCATCGTCGCCAGCCCCGAACGCGAACGCCCGAGCGCCCATTCGAGCAACGGATCGTGGCTGCCGGCGAGGATCGGCGGCGGCCGCACGACGGCCACCGGCCCTTCGCCGAAATCGGTGTTCTGCAGGATCCAGCGGTCGACCAGCTGGCGCGGGAACAGCCATTTCCCGCCGATCCGCGCGCACGGAATGCGCTTCTGGCGCACGAGTTCGTAGATCGTGCGTTCCTTGAGCCGCAGATAGGCCGCGACCTCGGCCGTGGTGAGGATCGTGTCGGGCATCGATCCATCGATTATGCAGTTTTATGCAAATTCCTGCAAAAGCCGCGTACACCATGGATTGACGCCCCGTTCGGCGGTACCCGACGATCCATGCTGCATGACCACGTTCGGCGACGCCCTTGCGACGGCAGCCGCCCTGCTCGCCGGCGGGGATACGCATCTTTACGCGATCGTCGCACTGTCGCTGCAGGTGAGCCTCCTCGCGACGCTTCTGGCCGCCGCGATCGGCCTGCCGGCGGGTGCGCTGCTGGCGCTGGCGCGTTTTCCCGGGCGGGGGGCCGCCGTCATCGTGCTCAATGCGATGATGGGTCTGCCGCCGGTCGTCGTCGGGCTCGTCGTCTATCTGCTGCTGTCGCGCGCGGGCCCGCTGGGGCCGCTGGGGCTGCTGTTCACGCCCGCCGCGATGGTCTTCGCGCAGACGATCCTGATCGCCCCGATCCTCGCCGCACTCGCGCGCCAGACCATCGAAGACGCGTGGGGCGAGCACGGCGAACAGCTCCGCTCACTCGGCGCCACGCGCGCGCAGTCGGCGCTGACGCTGCTGTGGGACTGCCGCTACGCGCTGGTCACGGTCGTGCTGGCCGGCTTCGGGCGCGCAAGCGCCGAGGTGGGCGCGGTGATGATCGTGGGCGGCAACATCGATGGCGTCACGCGCATGATGACGACGACCATCGCGCTGGAGACGAGCAAGGGCGACCTGCCGCTGGCGCTCGGCCTCGGCATCGTCCTCGTCGCGACGGTCGTCGCGATCAACGCGGCGGCGGGCATCGTGCGCGACGCGGCGCTGCGGCGGTACGGATGACCGGCCCCCTGCCCCTCAAACTGACGCGCGTCGCGCTCGAGATCGGCGGCGCGCGCGTCGTTTCGGATTTCACGCTTTCCATTGCGCCCGGCCGTCGCACGATCGTCGTCGGCCCGAACGGGGCCGGCAAAAGCCTGCTGATGCGGCTTTGCCACGGGCTGATCGCGCCGACCGGCGGATCGATCGAATGGGCGGGCGATCCGGCCGGCCGTCAGGCGATGGTCTTCCAGCGGCCGGCGCTGCTGCGCCGTTCGGCGCTCGCCAACGTCGCCTACGGCCTCAAGCTGCGCGGCGTGCCGCACGCGCTGCGCCAGCGCCGGGCGGCCGAAGCGCTCGCGCGCGTGGGTCTCGCCCATCTCGCCGACCGGCCGGCGCGCGTGCTCTCGGGCGGCGAGCAGCAGCGCGTAGCGCTGGCCCGCGCATGGGCGCTGGAGCCGCGCGTGCTGTTCCTCGACGAGCCGACGGCAAGCCTCGATCCCGGTGCGAGCGCCGCGGTCGAGGAGATCGTGCTGGCGATGGCCGCCGAAGGAACCGCGATCGTCATGACCACGCACAATCTCGGTCAGGCGCGACGCCTGGGCGAGGACATCGTGTTCGTCCACAAGGGCCGCATCGCCGAGCGCGCGACGGTCGAAAGCTTCTTCCGCACGCCGGCGACGCCGGAGGCGGCCGCTTTCCTCAAAGGAGAACTGCCATGGTGAAATTCCCCCGGATGCTTCTGGCGTTCCTGCTGCTGGCCTGCGTTCCCGCGCATGCGCAGGAGCGGTTCATCACCGTCGCCTCGACGACGTCGACCGACCAGTCGGGCCTGTTCGGCTTCCTGCTGCCGGCCTTCGCGAAGGCCAAGGGCATCGAGGTGCGCGTCGTTGCGCTGGGCACGGGTCAGGCGCTCGACGTCGGCCGGCGCGGCGATGCGGACGTCGTGTTCGTCCACGACCAGCCGGCCGAAGAGAAGTTCGTCGCCGAGGGTTCGGGCGTGCGGCGCAATCAGGTCATGTACAACGACTTCGTCGTGATCGGCCCGAAGGCGGATCCGGCGAAGATCGCCGGCCTCAAGGACGTGAACGAAGCCTTCCGCCGCATCCAGCGCGCGCAGGCGCCGTTCGTCTCGCGCGGCGACCGTTCGGGCACGCACGCGGCCGAACTGCGCTACTGGCAGGAAGCGAAGATCGATCTCGCGACGGCGAAGGGCGCTTGGTACCGCGACGTCGGGCAGGGCATGGGTCCCGCGCTCAACACCGCCGCGGCGATGAACGCCTACATCCTCGCCGACCGCGGCACGTGGCTCAATTTCAAGAACCGCGGCGCGCTCGACATCCTCGTGCAGGGCGACGAGAAGCTGTTCAACCAGTACGGCGTGATCCTCGTCAATCCGGCCAAGCATCCGCAGGTGAAGCGCGAGCTGGGCCAGATCTTCATCGACTGGCTGATCGGCGCCGACGGACAGAAGACGATCTCGGAGTACAAGATCGGCGGCGAGCAGCTCTTCTTCCCGAACGCCGCGCAAGCCAAGCCGCGCTCGTGAGCCGGCCGCTCGCGCTCGCCGTCGCGGCGATGGTTGCGCTCGCAGGAACCGCGCACGCGCAGGAGCCGGTCCGTCTCTATGCGGCCGGCAGCCTGCGCGCGGCGTTGAGCGAGGTCGCGGCGCTTTTCGAGACGCGACACGTCATCAAGGTCGCCGGTACGTTCGGCGCCTCGGGCCTGCTGCGCGAACGCATCGCGGGCGGCGAACCGGCCGAAGTGTTCGCGTCGGCGAACATGGAGCATCCGGCCAGCCTCGCCGCCGCAGGCAAGGCCGAACCGGTCGTGCTCTTCGCGCGCAACCGGCTGTGCGCGCTGGTCCGCCCGGGCGTGGCGGTCGACACGGGCACGCTGCTCGACCGCATTCTCGATCCGGCGGTGAAGCTCGGCACCTCGACGCCGAAGGCCGACCCGTCGGGCGACTATGCGTGGGCGCTGTTCGCGAAGGCCGAGAAGATCCGGCCCGGGGCGCGCGCGACACTGGAGGCGAAGGCGCTTCAGCTGACCGGCGGACCGACGAGCGCGCAACCGCCGGCCGGGCGCAGCGTCTATGCGATGCATGTCGGTGCGGGCAATGCCGACATCTTCCTCGCCTATTGCACGGGTGCGGCGGAAGCGCGGGCGGAAAATCCGGCCTTGCGCGTCGTGGCGTTGCCCGAGGCGCTGGCGGTGGGTGCCGATTACGGCATCGTGCTGATGCGCGGCGCGCGCGCCGAGGCGGCGCGCTTCGCGATGTTCGTCCTGTCGCCGGACGGGCAGGCGGTGCTGAAGAAGCACGGCTTCGCGGCACCCGGTCTTCCGCAGGAAGAATGATCCGCACGGACCGGATCACGCGCCGCGCGGCCCTGCTGGGAGCGGGCGCGCTTGCGGCCGGTACCGCATTCGCCCAAGACCTTCGCGAGGTCGTCGATTCCGCGGGCCGGCGCGTGCGCGTGCCCGCGCAGGTGCGCCGCGTCTACGCGGCCGGGCCGCCGGCAAGCATCCTGCTGTTCGCGCTGGCGCCGGAAGCGCTGATCGGCTGGACGTCGGCGTTCCGCGAGGCCGAACGCCCGTTCGTCGACGCGAAATACGCCGACTTGCCCGTGCTCGGCCGGCTCACCGGCCGCGGCAATACCGCCAACGCGGAAACGGTGCTTGCCGCGCGCCCCGACCTGATCTTCGACTACGGCACGATCAACGACACATATGTTTCGCTTGCCGACCGCGTGCAGGAACAGACGGGTATCCCCTATCTGCTCGTCGACGGCGCGTTCGACGCGATCCCGAAAGCCTTCGAAACGCTTGGCGCGATCCTCGGCCGCGATGCGCACGCGGCGGACTTCGCGCGCGAAACGCGCGCCGCACTTGCCGACATCGCTTCGCGTATCGCGGACATCCCGCCGGCGGCGCGCCCCCGCCTCTATTACGCGCGCGGGCCCCGCGGGCTCGAAACCGGGCTCGAAGGCTCGATCAACGTCGAGGCGTTCGAGCGAATCGGCGCCACGAACGTCGCGGCCGAGCTCGGACGCGGCGGTCTCGCGCAGGTGTCGTTCGAGCAGATCCTGCGCTGGAATCCCGACACGATCGTGACCAGCGATCCGAATTTCCGCGCGAACGTCTTCGGCGATCCCGCGTGGCGTGCGGTCGCGGCGGTGCGCAACCGGCGCGTCTTCCTGCCGCCGGCCGTGCCGTTCGGCTGGGTCGATTTCCCGCCGTCGGTCAACCGGCTCCTCGGTTTGCGCTGGCTGGGACGCGTGCTCCATCCCGCGCGCTTCCCCGAACCGCTCGGGCCGATCGTCTCCGCGTTCTTCGAACGCCACTACCACCGCGCGCCCACCGCCGCCCAGCTCGACGCGTTCGTGCGTACGGCCGAGCCACCGGGATGAACGCGCGCGATGCGCTTGCCGTCGCCGTCTGCGCGGCGGGCCTTTGCGCAGCACTCGCGCTCGCCTTCTCGCTCGGCCGTTTTCCGGTCGCACCGGGCGACGTCGCCGCGGTGCTGTGGGCACGGCTGTCGGGCGGTACAGCAAGCGTCGAGCCCGTCGTCGAGACGGTCGTGCTTTCGGTTCGCGGCCCGCGCGTCCTCGCGGCGCTGCTTGTCGGCGCGGCGCTTGCGGCATCCGGTGCGGCGTTCCAGGGTCTGTTCCGAAATCCGCTCGTCTCGCCCGACATCCTCGGCGTCTCGTCCGGGGCCGCGCTCGGCGCCATCGTCGGCATCTATCTGTCGCTCGATGTCGCGGCGATCCAGGCGCTCGCATTCGTCGGCGGGCTCGGAGCGGTTGCGCTCGTCTATACGCTGGCACGGGCGGCGCGCGGCCACGATCCCCTGCTCGTCCTCGTGCTCGCGGGCATCGCGGTCGGTGCGCTTCTGGGGGCGGGCGTGGCACTGCTCAAGTATCTGGCCGATCCGTACAACCAGCTTCCCGCGATCACCTTCTGGCTGCTTGGCAGTCTTGCCTCGACGACCGCCGGCGACGTGCGCGCGACGTGGCCCGTCGTACTGGCGGCGCTCGTGCCGCTGTGGCTGCTGCGCTGGCGCATCAACGTCCTGTCGCTGGGCGAAGAGGAGGCGCGTTCGCTGGGCGTCGAGGCCGGTCGCGTGCGGGCAGCGGTTGTCGCCTGCGCCACGCTCGCCACTGCCGCGGTCGTGTCGATTTCGGGAACGATCGGATGGATCGGCCTGCTGATCCCGCATTTCGCGCGCCTGCTTGCAGGACCCGATTTCCGCCGCCTGCTTCCGGCGTCGCTCGCTCTGGGTGCGGCTTTCATGCTGGCGGTGGATACGCTTGCGCGCACGGCCGTGCGCGCGGAACTGCCGCTGGGCGTCCTGACGGCGGCGCTGGGCACGCCCGTTTTCGTTTGGCTGCTCGCGCGCGCACGTAGGAGCTGGCAATGACGCTCGCCGCCCGCGCACTCGCCTTCGGCTATCCCGGCCATCCCGTCGGGCACGACGTGTCGTTCGAACTTTCGGCCGGCGAGATCGTCTGCCTGCTCGGCCCCAACGGCGGCGGCAAGACGACGCTGTTCAAGACGCTGCTGGGATTGATCGCACCGCTGGGCGGCGAGGTGGCGCTCGACGGCGCCGGCATCGCGCGCCTGTCGCGCGCGACCATCGCGCGCGCCGTCGGATACGTGCCGCAGGCCCAGACCGGCTACTTCCCTTTCACCGTCGGCGACGTCGTGCTGATGGGGCGTACCGCCCATCTCGGCGCGTTCGCCGTGCCGGGCGCGGCGGACCGTGCGGCCGCGGCGGCGGCACTCGACCGGCTTGGCATCGGCCATCTCGCGGACCGCATCTACACGCAAGTCTCCGGCGGCGAACGCCAGCTCGCGCTGATCGCCCGCGCGCTTGCCGGCGGCCCGAAACTGCTCGTGATGGACGAGCCGACCGCAAGCCTCGACTTCGGCAACCGGACGCGCGTGCTTGCGGAAATAGCCCGGCTCGCGCGCGCGGGCATGGGCATCCTGCTGTCGACGCACGAGCCCGATCATGCGCTGGCGCTCGCCGATCGAGCGGCATTGCTGCATGGCGGCACGCTGCTGGCGCTCGGCGAACCTGCACGGACCGTCACACCCGAAACGATGCGAAAGCTCTACGGCATCGAGGTCGAGATCGCCGAATGGCGCGATCCGCAAGGCAACGTGCGACGCATCTGCGTCGCCGCACGTAACATTTTGTGACGACGCCGGGCGTTCGCTTGAAAGGCCGTCGACGCGCGCGCAGACTTTTTCCGTCGAGTCGCGGCCAGCACGGTCGCGCTTACAAGGAGGAAAGCATGCGAATCTTCGCTCTCGCCGGTGCGGCCGCGCTGGCAGTCGGAATTGCGGCATTGGCGCCGGCCCCGGCGCAGGCGGCGGCGTTTGCCGCCGGCACGGCCGTGTCGTCGGTCGCGCGCGACCACGCGACGGCCGCGATCACGCAGGTCGCCGACAAGAAGCCGGCCAAGAAGAAGGCGAGGAAGGTCAAGAAGCCGTAAGCGCGGCCTCGCGTCTTTCGCACGCAAGCGGGCCCGACCGGGAAACCGGCCGGGCCCGTCGCGTTTTGCGCTTCAGAACCGCATCGAGATGTCGAAATAGAGGTGCAGCGGCCGGCGGTCTTCGGCGAGCGTGGGCACGCGCGTCAGCGGCTGGGCCAGTTCGAAGCTCGCCGTGAGCCACGTCTCCGGCATCCAGCGCACGCCGAGCCCCGTCGAAGCGAGCGACAGCGTGCGCGAGGCGCCGCCCGTGCGCTTCGCCCACGCCCAGCCGTAATCGTAGAAGACGTAAGGCTGCCAGCCGTTCGTCGCGAGATCGCCGTAGCGGATATCCAGCGCCGAGCCGGCACCGTTCACGCCGGTGATTTCCGACGGATCGTAGCCGCGCCCGAACCGCCCGCCGCCCAGCGAGAACTCCTCGCCCGAGAACAGCACATTGCGCGACATCTGGCCCGACAGGGTCCACTGCGCCGAGAAATCGTCGTTCAGCAGCTGGATGCGCCGGATTTCGCCGGTGTATTTCGTGAACCCGATCTGCGCGTCGGCGCGCGTGTTCGGGATCTCGCCGCGCCGGTGGTTGTCCCAGCCCATCAGGCCCTGGACGATTCCCGCCGAGACGACCGTGGCGCCCTGCAGGAAACCCACCTGCGACCAAGTCAGGCGCGCGTCGGCGGCCATGTAGCGGTCGTGCGTCAGCGGATCGCCGCGCACGAATGTCTGCGTGTGCGAGACATAGGCCGACGTATCGAAGACCAGATTCTCGCGGCGCGAGCGCAGGATCGGATACGAGACGCGCGGACCGAAGCGCAGGGCCGTCGTATTGACCTTCAGTTCCTTCAGCGTGTGCCCCGGCCAGCCGACCGAATAGGTCGTGTCCCAGCCGACCGTGGCGCCGTCGTCGCCCACCGGCATCGCGTAGCGGAACACGCCCTGCCGCAGTTCGCGGC
>JAYRKO010000691.1:0-1785 GCA_041905745.1 Tagaea sp.
AAATCGCTCAACCCGACGGCGTCGATCGCGGGCCTGAAGCGCGCGGCGCTTCGCGCGGCTTGGAAGGGCGGGGCGTGAATTTCCGCGTGCGCGTCGAAACGCTCTGCTGGGGCGCGCAGCGCGCGTCGGCGGCCGTGCTCGCCGCCTGCGTTCTCGTCCATCTCGCCACGATCCTCTACGCCGTGCGCGGCGGGCTGACGGCGGCCGAAATCCTCGCCCGCACGCGCGGCTCGTTCGGGCTGGCGCTGTTCTACGGCACGTTCGTCCTCGCGGTCGCGATCCATGCACCATTGGGCCTGCGCACCATCGCGCGCGAGACCTTCGGCTGGCGCGGGGCGGGGCTCGATATCGCCGTCGCGGCACTGGCCGCCTTTTTCGTGTGGTCGGGCTGGCGCGCGATCGGCGGGCTTTTCGGATGATGCGGCCTCACCGCAACCACCCGGCCTGGTGGGCCTTCGCGATCCACCGCGTTTCGGGGCTGGCGCTCGCGGCATTCGTGCCGCTGCATTTCTGGGCGCTCGGTCAGGCGATCGGCGGCGAAGCGGCGCTCGACGGCTTCCTGCGCTGGACCGACAATCCCCTCGCGAAATTCGCCGAGGCGGGGCTCGTCGTTCTGCTGGCCGCTCATCTGGGCGGGGGGCTGCGCCTGCTCGCGGTCGAATTCCTGCCGTGGAGCCCGCGCCAGAAAACGGCGGTCGCGGCGAGTGCGGCTTTCGCGTTCGCGGCGGGCCTCCTGTTCCTTTTCAATGTCGGGGTTCCGTGAACGAGATCCCGAGCGAGCTTCTTCTGGCCGGCGGTGCGTTCGTCGCGGCGATCGCCTCGGGCCTCGCGGGCTTCGCCTTCGCGCTGGTTGCGTCGGGCACGTTCCTGCATCTGCGCGCCCCCGTCGACGTGACGCCGCTGGTGCTCGCGGCAAGCCTGCTCGCGCAGTGCTTCTCGATCCTCGCGCTGCGCGACAAGATCGACTGGCGCCGGCTCGCCCCCTTCCTTGCGGGGGGTGTTGCCGGCATCCCGCTGGGCGTGGCGCTGCTGCACGGCGTCTCGCCCGAACCGCTGAAGCGCGGCATCGGCGCCTTTCTCGTGGGCTATGCGCTGTTCATGCTGCTGCGCGGCCAGCCGAGCCCCGTCACCGTCGGTGGCCGGCCGCTCGATGCGGCCGTCGGCTTCTTGGGCGGGGCGATGGGCGGGCTCGGCGGGCTTTCCGGCGCGGTGCCCACGATCTGGACCGGCCTGCGCGGCTGGTCGAAGGGCGAGCAGCGCGCCGTCTACCAGCCCTACATCTTCTTCATGCAGGCGGCCGCACTGGCGTGGCTGTGGGCGGAGGGCGGCATCGGCCCCACGGCCGTGGCGGATTTCGCGTGGTGCCTGCCGGCCGTGGCGGCCGGCGTATGGCTGGGCCTGCGGCTCTACGCGCGCGTGGACGACGCGCAGTTCCGCCGGATCGTGCTTTCGCTGCTACTCGCCTCGGGAGTCGTTCTGGTGGTTTGAACGTGCTAAAAAAATTCTGAATTGCCAGAGGCAAAAACGCCCGGCAAACGGACAATCTGGAAACAGGAGGAGACGCCCCCATGAACAAGTTCCGACCCACGCGACGGCAGTTCGTCATCGGCGCCGGTGCAGCCCTCGCGGCCCCCTCGATCGCGCGCGCGCAGGCCGAAATCCGCGAAGTGCGCATCGCCAAGCAGTTCGGCATCTCCTACCTGCCGCTGATGATCATGGAGGACCTCCAGCTCGTCGAGAAGCACGCGGCGGCCGCGGGCCTTTCGGGCGTCAAGACGAACTGGC
>JAYRKO010000692.1:0-1784 GCA_041905745.1 Tagaea sp.
GTGCATTTCCTCGATCGCGATCCGCCGGCCGACATCGCGCGCAAGGCGCTGCGCACGAACCTTTCCGACCTTGCGGCAAAGGGCGCGAGGCCCATCGGCTACTTCCTGTCGATCGCGCGCCCGAAAGCCTGGACCGACGCGCGGCTCGACGCCTTCGCGCGTGGCCTGTCCGCCGACGGTGCCGAGTTCGACGTGCCGCTGCTGGGCGGCGACAGCACGTCCACGCCCGGGCCTTTTACCGTCGCGATCACTGCGCTCGGCACGACGAAACGCGGCACGATGCTGCGCCGCGCGGGCGCAAAGCCGGGCGACGACATCTGGGTTTCCGGGAGCATCGGCGACGGCGCGCTCGGTCTTCTGGTCGCGCAAGGCGGCTTGCGCGACGTTTCCGTCCGCGACCGCGCGGCGCTTCTCGCGCGCTACCGCATTCCGCAGCCCCGGCTGGCCTTGGGGCGCGCGCTCGTCGGCGTCGCACATGCCTGCATGGACGTGTCGGACGGCCTCGTCGGCGATCTCGGACACATCTGCGACGTCTCGAAAGTCGGCGCGACCGTCGAACTCGATGCCGTGCCGTTCTCCGCGGCGGCGCAGGCGGCGATCGGGCGGACGCCCAAGCTTCGCAAACTCGCGATCACGGGCGGCGACGACTACGAACTCCTGTTCGCCGCACCGCCCGCGGCGCGCGCGGCCGTCCTGAAGGCGGCGCGCGCGACCGCAACGCCCGTTGCGCGCATCGGGCACTTCGCGCGCGGCGCAGGCAAGGTCCGCATCGAAGACCGGCAGGGTGGCGTCCTTCGTATGGCCCGGACGGGCTTTACGCACTATTGAGCCTGCGCCATAGTCCGCCCATGCGCATGCTTGCGGCCTTTGCGATTCTTCTCTGCCTTGCGGCCCCGGTCGCGCGTGCGGAAGATGCGCCCGCGCCCGCAGGCCCCATCATCGACGATCCGGGCGCGGAAATCTTCCTGCCGCGCATGCTCGTCACCGCCATTCAGGGCGGCGAGGTCAAGCGGCACTACGCGCTCCTCATCAAGATGCGCATCGCGCGCAAGGAAGACGTCGAGACGGTCAAGAACGCGATGGACCGCCTCCAGAACGCCTTCGTCTACGACCTGAACGAGGTCGCCCAGCGCGGCGACCATTTCGACCGCGACCGGGCGAAGCGCCGCATGCTCGCTTCGTGCGCGAAGATTCTCGGCAAGGAAGGCATCGTCGAGGACATCGTGTTCGAGCGCGTGCTCGAACGTCGCATCAGCGGCTGACCCGAAAGGCAGAGAACATGTCCGTCGAAGCGGATCGGCCGCGCGGCATCTGGCGCCAGCGCAACGTCGTCGTCCTCGCCATCGCGCAGGCGCTCATGACGATCGGCCAGACGACGATGATCGCCGAGGCGGCCCTCGTCGGACAGATCCTGGCGGAGAACAAGCTGCTTGCCACGCTGCCCGTCGGCATCATGCAGCTTGCGACGATGCTGACGACCTTCCCGGCCTCGTTCTTCATGAAGCGGTTTGGCCGCCGGTTCGGATTTTCGGTGGGCACACTGTTCGGCGTCGTCGGGCAGGCGACCTGTGCCGCCGGCATTTTCGGCGGCTCCTTCTTCGTGTTCTGCCTGGGCTGCGTCATCAACGGCGTCTACAACGGCTTCGCGCTGTTCTATCGTTTCGCGGCCGCCGACGGCCTGCCGGAGAACGCGCGCGGTCGCGCGATCAGCCTGGTGATCGGCGGCGGCGTGATTGCGGCGATCGTCGGTCCGGAGATGGCCCATCTCACGCACGACCTGTTCG
>JAYRKO010000066.1:0-9289 GCA_041905745.1 Tagaea sp.
CCGAGCGGAGATCGAGCGCCTCGCAGAGGGATTCGCCAACGATCTGCAGCGTGGTTCCGACGGCCGAATAGTCGCCCGACGACCACATCTTCTGCTGCTTCGCCTTGATCGCCTGGAACGGCGCGGCGTCGGTTGAAGTGCTCGCGGAGGATGAAAGCATGATTTGTATGTCCTTATGATTGATGCGTCGATGCGCACGCATTTCGCTTGCGTCGCGCACTGGGGCATCCCATATCGACTTGAGTCGGAGAATGACCGAAACGTCGAAACTCCTGACTGAAACGCCGATAACGGCGTCAATTCGCGAGGCGTACTACAATGGAATTCGATGCGCTCTCGGACGTATTCCGTGCCGTGCGCTTCAAGGGCGCCGTCTTCTTCGACGTCGAGGCGACGTCGCCGTGGGCGGCGGAATCCCCGGCCGGCCACATCCTCGGTCGGGCGATCATGCCCGGCGTCGATCGCGTCATCGACTATCACGTCGTAACGCGCGGCGAATGCTGGGTCGCGACGGCCGATCGCCTGGAAGCCCCGCTCCACATGCGCGAAGGCGACGTGATCGCGTTCCCGCACGGCGATCCGCACGTCCTGGCAAGCTCGCCGGATCTGCGCGGGATCCCGGCGACGCCGCGGCCGCCCGCGGCCGCACTGCGCAATCAATTGCCGGTGCGCGTCACGATCGGCGACGATGGCGCCCAGATGCGCACGCATCTTCTGTGCGGATTCATCGCGTGCGATGCGCAGCCCTTCAATCCGCTGCTGAGCGCGCTTCCGCCGATGATCCACATGTCCGCGTCAGCCGGCGGCGGCTGGGCGGAACGTTTCGCGGCGTTCGCCTCGCACGAAACGGCACAGCGGCGCGCGGGCGGCGCTTCGATGCTCGCGAAACTCGGCGAGATCATGTTCATCGATGTCGTCCGGCACCATCTTGAACGTCTCCCGGACGGCGACCACAACTGGCTCACCGGGCTCCGCGACAGGCAGATCGGTCGCGCGTTCGCGCTGCTGCACGAGAGCCCGGCCGAGGACTGGACGCTTGCGGAACTGGCGCGCCGTGCCGGCATGTCGCGCTCGGTACTTGCCGAGCGCTTTGCGCGCTATGTCGGGATGCCGCCGATGCAGTATCTCAAGAGCTGGCGCATGCAGCTTGCATCCGCAATGCTCGCGGAGACGGCCGCCCCCGTCGGCCAGATCGCCGGGCGTATCGGCTATCAATCCGAGGAGGCGTTCAGTCGCGCCTTCAAACGGATCGTCGGCAAATCACCGAGCCATTGGCGCGAAAGTCGCAAACGGGCGGAATCCGCCGCGCATTAGGATTTGCACCCGCAGGAAGTGTGGCGGAGGGGATGGGATTCGAACCCACGATACCGGTTTCCCAGTATAACAGTTTAGCAAACTGCCGCCTTCAGCCACTCGGCCACCCCTCCGCCGGGAGTGGGTAAATCACACGGCATATGCTGCCCGCCTTCTACGGGGGCCGGTCCTCGGTGTCAACGCGAAGGGATTGTCGGGATTGAATTATCTTGGAATTTCGCATTCGTCCGGCCGGTCCACCTGTGCCACAGTCGCAACACGGCTAAAATACCGAATCAGTTGAATCGAAATTTCTGGCAAGTTTTATCTATTATTAACCAATTGGGCGCCATCCTCTCTGCACGTGACCTGAGAATGGTCACCCGAACCAAAGGACCAGAAGCCGTTTTCGGCGCAAATAGTCGGAATTTCGGACCAAGAGGAGCTTCCGCCCATGTCTTCCATTTCCCGCCCTGTCATCGACACCTTGCTCGATCTGATCGACAACAAGCTGACGGCGATGGACGTGATCGATCGCGAAGACGCGCGCATCCACGCCGTCCTTGAGAACGCCAAGCGCGAGCTTCTGGCCGTCCGCGGCCCTGCCCTGCCGCGCCGGACACTGCGGCCGCGCAACAGCATCCGCCCGGGTTCGCCGATCATTCCGCAGAACAGCGCGGCGCCCGTCGCCGCCTGATCGCGTCACCGATTTTCCGGACCGAAAGGGGCGCCCGCACGGGTGCCCCTTTTGATTTTCCGGGCGACCGCATCGGCCTCGACGCCCCGCACCGGTTCCACTAGCTTGGCCGCCCGCTAGGCGATTCCGCCGGCGAATCGGATCATGGAACTGGTCGTTTGAAACGTTCGCGCTCGCTCCCGGCAGGCATCCTGCCCTCGCAGTCCTACCGGTCTTTCGTCGCCGGCGGCCAGATCGCGGCGGACGTTCCGATCCGCGACGACCAGATCCAGCCCGCCAGCATCGACCTGCGCCTGGGCGCCAAGGCCTACCGTGTGGCGGCCGGCTTCATGCCGGGCGACGGAAACAGCGTCGCGGGCAAGCTCGACAAACTGCGCATGCACGTCGTCGACTTGCGCGAAGGTGCCGTTCTCGAGCGCGGCTGCGTTTATGTGATCCCGCTGCAGGAACGCCTGAAGCTTCCGGCCGACATATCCGGTACCGCCAACCCGAAGAGCACGACCGGCCGGCTCGACATTTTCACGCGCCTGCTGTGCGACGGCGCGCGGGAATTCGAGAAGGTGTCGGCCGGGTACGCGGGCCCGCTCTATCTGGAAGTGAGTCCCCGCACCTTCTCCATACTCGTGCGCACCGGGCAGACCCTGAACCAGTTGCGTCTGCGCCGCGGCGCCCCAGTCTTTTCGGACAAGGCGCTGGCGGCTCTCGACAAGCGTCTGGGCCTCGTCTTCTCGCCGGACGAAAGCCGCGAACGCGCGCAGATCGGCCAGGGCCTGTGGATCTCGATCGATCTCGAAGGACCGAAGGGCGATACGATCGGCTATCGCGCGCGGCACAACACGCCGCTCGTCGACCTTTCGAAAATCGGCCATTACACGCCGTCGGAATTCTGGGAGCCGATCCGGCGCAACCGGCAGCGGTCCCTCGTCCTCAATCCGGACGATTTCTACATCCTCGTGAGCCGCGAGAAGATCCGCGTGCCGCATGCCTACGCGGCGGAAATGGTCCCCTACGACACGTCGGTCGGCGAATTCCGCATCCACTATGCCGGCTTCTTCGATCCGGGCTTCGGCTACGGAAAGAACGACATCCAGGGAACGCGTGCGGTTCTCGAAGTCCGCTCGCACGACGTTCCCTTCCTGCTCGAGCACGGACAGATCGTCGGCCGTTTCGCGTTCGAACACCTGACCGCGGTTCCCGACCGCATCTACGGTATGGGGATCGGGTCCAACTATCAGCGTCAGGGCCTGACCCTGGCCAAGCAATTCAAGCGCAAGGGCTGAACCCGCCGCATAGATGCTGGTGATCGGCGCGCCGGCTGGTTAACATTGTCACGGAAACGTAACAGTGGAGACCGCCGATGCGGACCGAGAAGACGCGTGCGCTTTTCCTTGCCGTCGCCCTGACCGCAGTCGTATCGCCGCCGGCACCCGCATCTGCGCAGACGCCCATCTCCTTCCTGTGCAGCGCGCAGCAAGAATACTGCAATGCACTTGTGGCGGCCTACGAGCGCAGCGGTGCGGCCAAGGTCGCGATGGTGCGCCAGTCGACCGGCGAAGCGTTCGCCACGATCCGCGCGCAGGCGGCCAATCCGCGCAACGATCTTTGGTGGGGCGGCACCGGCGACCCGCATCTTCAGGCCGCACTCGAAGGCCTGACGGAGCCCTACGTCTCGCCGGTTCTTCCCCAACTGCACGACTGGGCGCAGAAGCAGGCCGCCCGTTCGGGCAACCGCACGGTCGGTGTCTATGCCGGTGCGCTCGGCATCGTCTACAACCCGGCGCAGCTCGCCAAGCGCGGCGTACCCGAGATCAAGTGCTGGAGCGACCTGCTCCACCCCCGTCTCAAGGACGAGGTCCAGGTCGCCGATCCGAACTCGTCGGGCACGGCGTACACGATGCTCGCCACGCTCGTGCAGCTGATGGGCGAGGACAAGAGCTTCGACTTCATGAAGGCGATGCACAAGAACGTGAACCAGTACACCAAGTCGGGCGGCGCGCCGGTTCGCGCGACTGCGATCGGCGAAACCGCCGCCGGCATCGTGTTCATGTCCGACGCGCTCGTGCAGATCCTCGACAAGGCGCCGATCGTCAACGTCGCGCCCTGCGAGGGAACCGGCTACGAGGTCGGATCGATGTCGCTGATCAAGGGCTCGCGCAATTTGCCGGCCGCGCGCCGTTTCTACGACTGGCTGCTTGGCGCCGAAGCGCAGGCCATCGGAATTTCGGTCAAGTCGTATCAGGTGCCGGCGAACAAGGCCGTTTCCCTGCCGCCCGACATCCACAAGATGGTCGACGCCAAGCTGATCGACTACGACTTCGCCAAGTTCGGCGACCCGGCGGAGCGCACGCGCCTGCTCGCGCGCTGGGACCGCGAGGTCAAGGTCGCCCCGAAGTAACCCTGCCGCTTCGCACGGCCACGAGCGCGACCACGCCGAGCACGCCGGCGACCAGAAACACGACCCGGGTGCCCGCGACGGAAGCGTCGGCGGCCGACAGGCCGGCGCCCAGTTGCGCGGCCGACAGCGCATAGATCGTTCCCATGAGCGATGCGCCAGTCACGAGGCCGAGATTGCGGGAAAGTGCCAGCAGGCCCGAAACCACGCCGCGCCGGTCCGCGGCGACGCCCTTCAGGACCGCCGTGTTGTTTGCCGCCTGGAAGAGCTGATAGCCCGGCGTCAGCACCGCAATTCCCGCAAGGTAGCCTGCCGCACCGAAGGCGGCCGGCATCGCGGCCAGCACGAAGGCACCGATCGACATCGCGACCAGCCCGATCGCCGAGATCGCGCGGTGCCCCAGCCTGTCCACCAGACGGCCGGCCGGCACCCCGCACGCGATGGATATCGCCGGTCCGACGGACATGACCATCCCGACCTGCAGCGCATCGAGTTCCAGCGAACGGGACAGGTGGAACGGTCCGACCACCAGCGTCGCCATCATGATCGTCGCGACAAACACGTTTGCGACAAAACCGGCGGCGATGCCGGGTGCGCGAAAGATCGAGGGATCGACGAGCGGCGGCGCGGCGCGACGCTCGGCCGCGATGAACAAGCCTGCCGCAACGATGGCGGCTGCGAAAAGCTCAATGCCGAACCCGTCCGCCGCGGTCATCGACAGCGCATAGAGCGCAAGCGTGCCCGCAAGCAGGATGGCGCCGATGGTGTCGAAGTCCTTGGCCGGCCTTTGCGCTTGCCGTCGGTCGGCCGGCAGCGCGTAAAGAACGAGCAGGAAGGCGAAGAAGGCGAACGGAACGCCGACGGCGAAGACCGTGCGCCATCCGGCGGCAGCGATGAGAAAGCCGCCCAAAGACGGGCCGAGCGCGGTGCCGATTGCGGACATGGTGCCGAGCAATCCCATCGCGCTTCCCGTGCGCGCCTTCGGCACGGCATCGCCCGCCAATGCCATGGCCATCGCCATCATGGCGGCAGCGCCGATGCCTTGAACCGCACGCGCGCCGACGAGGACCCAGAAGCCCGTTGCGGAGGCGCAAAGCGCCGATCCGGCGACATAGACGGCGATGCCTGAAAGCAGCGTCCGTCGGCGACCGAAGATGTCGCCGATCCGCCCGGCGCCGACGACCGTTGCGGTCATCGCGAGCAGATAGGCGATCGCGACCCATTGGACGTTCCGGAACGGGACGTCGAATGCCGACTGGAGCGTCGGCAGCGCGACATTCGCGATGCTCGTCCCAAGCGCCGAGAGCAGGATCGCGAGAGAGAGGCTGCCGAGGGTGGGCAGCACGGGCACTTGAGTCGCAACGGCGGCATCTGACTGCGAGGCGGACATGGCGGCGCGCTCAGGCCGAGACCAGCCGCCGGACGATCCGGCGCGCGATCGGCGCGACCACCAGGACAACCGGGAATGCGACGGCCCACGACGTGAGCCATGCCGACAGCCAGAGGGACGGGAATGCCGCAAGGTCGGCAGTGGCGCGGAACGTGGATATGCCCGACACGAGCAGCGACATCATGCCGGACAGCACGAAGCCGAACGCGACGGGTTCGAAACGGGCGGGAATCATCTTCAAATCTCCAAACGAGGTTGACGTTGGAAACCACATACGACGGAATTTGATATGGCGGAAGATGCACGAATGTTATTTATCAAGTGCATAAAACGCCATGCCGTGTCCGGATTTCGTGCTATTCTTGTCTTATGGCCGCCCCCGATCTGAACCTGCTCGTGGCACTTGACGTCCTCCTCGCCGAAGGGAGCGTGGCGCGGGCCAGTCGCCGTCTGGGCCTCAGCCCGTCCGCCATGAGCCGTACGTTGAGTCGCCTGCGCGCGGCGACCGGCGACCCGCTCCTCGTGCGGGCGGGACGCGGTCTGGTGCCCACGCCGCGCGCGCTCGAACTGCGCACCCGGGTCGGCACGATCGTCGACGACGCAAAGGCGGCGCTTCGGCCGGCGGCCGCGTTCGACGTGCGGGGCCTGAAGCAGTCCTTCACGATCCGCGCGAGCGACGGGTTCGTCGAGAATTTCGGCCCGGCACTCCTTGCGCGCGTTCTTGCCGAGGCGCCAGGCGTCCAACTCAACTTCATCGCGAAGCTCAGCAAGGACAGCGACTTCCTGCGCGACGGCCGGGTCGATCTCGAAACCGGGGTCATCGGCCCTGCCGTGGGGCCCGAAATCCGGGCACAGGCCCTGTTCCGCGACCGGTTCGTCGGCGTCGTGCGCAAGGGCCATCCCCTCGCCCGCGGCCGCATCACCGCGCAGCGCTACGCCAGCGGCAGTCACGTTCTGGTTTCGCGCCGCGTGCAGGATCAGGGGCCCGTCGACGAGGCGCTTGCGGCTGCCGGTCTCGAACGGCACATCGCAACGCGCGTCGGGGGCTTTTCGGCAGCACTATTCCTTGCGCGTGCGACCGATCTGATCGCAACGGTGCCGGAGCGGCATACCGGCCGGCTGCGGGCCGGCATGCACAGCTTTGCGCTGCCGGTGGCCGTGGCCGAGATCACGGTGTCGCTCTTCTGGCACCCGCGGCTCGACGCGGACCCGGCGCACCGGTGGCTGCGCGAATGCGTGCGCGCCGTCTGTACCGGGCGTGCTTCGCGCCGCGGAAAGCCCTAGACCGCCATTCCCTTCGCGACGGCCGGCCGTGCCGAAATCGCGTCGAACCACCGCTTCACGTTCGGGAAATCGGCGAGATTGACTTCGTGGTATTCGTGGCGGGCGACCCACGGATATGTCGCGATATCGGCGATCGAATAGAAATCGCCGGCAAGATAGGCGCTTTCGCCCAAGCGCTTGTCCAAGACGGCGTAAAGGCGGCGCGTTTCCTTCGAATATCGCTCGATTCCGTACGGCACCTTTTCGGGCGCAAAGCGGATGAAATGGTGCGCCTGCCCGAACATCGGCCCGACGCCGCCCATCTGGAACATCAGCCACTGCAGCGTCGCATAACGCTGGCGCGGGTCCGCCGGCAGCAGCTTGCTGCCGGTCTTCTCGGCCAGATAGATGAGGATCGCGCCGGACTCGAAGACCGAGATCGGCTTTCCGCCGGGTCCGTCGTTATCGACGATCGCGGGGATCTTGCCGTTCGGATTGACCGCGAGAAACTCGGGCTTGAACTGGTCGCCCTTGCCGATGTCGATCTTGTGGACCTTGTAGGCGAGCCCGCATTCCTCGAGCATCACGGAAGCCTTGCGGCCGTTGGGCGTGCCCCAAGTGTAGAGATCGATCATCGGCTTGGCTTCCCTCTCGACTTGATTACGGCGGCGAAACGACGGCGACGTCGCGGATGCGGCGGCTGCCCGCGGCGATCGGTCCGATTTCCTTCATCTTTCCGTTCGTGACGGAAAATTCCCACAGCCGGCCGGCGGCAACCGCGAAGCCGGTATAGTTCTTCATGTCCTTGTCGGTATGGATATCCATCGCATCGACGCGCGTGCCGGGCGGCAGGCCCGGGGCGCCGATCGTGGCAAGCGTACCGTCGTTGGGCGGATCCTGGATCACGTAGGCGCCCTGCCCGGCTTCGAACTCGAAAAGCTGGGTCTGCTTGGCGCCCGGGACCGAATTGATGTAGGCCCCTGCCGTCGGCTGCGCGGCCTTGCCCGCACCCGTGTCGCCGGCGAGATACGCGATCTTGCCGTCGACCGCCGCCTGCCCGTTCTCGACATTCACGCGCAGATTCTGGCCGGTCGGCCCGATCACGCGCATGCGGTCGGCCTGCGGATTGAAATCGACGATCGCTGCGTCGGCACTGTCGAGCGGCACGCTCAACGTCGAGACTTTCTCCGAAATGCCGCCGACGAGATCGATGCGATAGATGTTTCCGGCCGCATCGAGGCCGTAGAGCTTGCCGTCCGCAGGGCGCATGTCGATGCCGAGAAGCGGCGCTGCCGTGCCGACGACGGCGATCATCGACGTCTTGCCGGGGGTGGCGGAATCGAAGCGGAGAATTTCGTTTCGGTCGCTCAGTGCCACGAGATCGAGGGCGCTGGCCGGTAGCGCAATCAAACCGAGCATGCCGGCGACGGCGAGGGTTCGGAGTTTCATCGCAAGCCTCCTTCTGGGGTTGCGCATCAGTCTACGTCGTTCCGCGGTCGGCGGATCACGTTGCCGTTCGGCTTTCCTGCGGCAGCAAAGCATACGGATGTGCGATGCCCGGCAATTTCATCATGCGCTGGCCCCAGTCGCGGATGTTCGGGTAGCGCGCGGCGTCGTACTGCGCCTCCTCGGCGGTGGCGATCCACGGGAAGATCGCGATGTCGGCGATGGTCGGGTTGGGACCGGCCAGAAACTTCGACGTGCCGAGGTGCCGATCGAGCATTTCGAGCGCCGCTTCGCCGCGACCGAACAGGAACGGCAGCGCCGGGCTCTCCGGCGCGTTGCGCCGCAGGAAGCGCGCCTGTCCGACCGTCGTCATCCGGTCGAGGTCCCAGGCGAGCCACTCGGCGATGCGACGCTTCTCGTGCGCGTTTGCACCGCCGAAAGCGCCGAACCGATCGGCGAGATACTGGAGGATGACGTTCGACTGGACGATGACCTCGTCGCCGTCGACGAGGACGGGAACCTGCGCGAAGCGATTGAGACGGACATGGTCCGCCAGCTTCTGCGCGCCCGCGCGCAGGTCGACGTGGCGGTAATTCCACTTCGCGCCGACGAGGTTCAGCATCAGCGCCACCTTCGCCGAGGGCAGCGACAGGTGGAACCCGTGCAGCGTGATCGTCACGACCTTCGCCGGCTTGGCCTTCGCCGACGGCACGTCGTAGCCGGCCTTGCCGATCCGGGCACCCTTGGCGGCGCGCTTGGCGGACTTGGCGGCCGCCTGCTTCATCGCGGCACTCGCCTTGAGCACTTT
>JAYRKO010000067.1:0-9282 GCA_041905745.1 Tagaea sp.
GCTTCCTCACGACGCTCAGCAATCCCAAATCCGCCGTGTTCTGGACGAGCGCCTTCCTCGTCGCCGTGCCGCCGCATGCGCCCGGCTGGGTCTACGCGGCCATCGTCGCGATCGTCGCGGCGCAGTCGGCACTCTGGTACGGCGCGGTGGCGCTCGCCTTCTCGACCGGTCTGGCGCGGCGCAATTACCTGCGCTTCGCGCGCCGGCTCGACCTCCTCGCGGGCGCGGTCATGACGGCGCTGGGCGCGAAGCTCGCCGACGAGGTGCGCCGCGAACTGGCGGCGTAGACCCGCCTAACCGCGCTTCGCGTCGACGGGTGTCTTGCGAAGGAAGTTGAAGTCGCAGCCGTACTCGGCCTGCAGCACTTCGTCGAAGTAGAGCTTGTAGTAGCCGCGCGCGGGATGTTCGGGCGGCGTCCAGTCGCGCCGGCGCGCGGCGAGCGTCGCTTCGTCGACCAGCAGCTCGATCTTCCCGGCCGCAACGTCGAGCGCGATGCGGTCGCCGTCGCGCACCAGCGCCAGCGGCCCGCCGTCGGCGCATTCGGGGCTGATATGCAGCACGATCGTGCCGAAGGCCGTGCCGCTCATGCGCGCGTCCGAGATGCGCACCATGTCGGTGACGCCCGCGGCCGCGAGCTTCCTGGGGATCGGCAGGTAGCCCGCCTCCGGCATGCCCGGCGCGCCCTTCGGGCCGGCGTTCTGCAGCACCAGCACGTCCTCGGCCGTCACGTCGAGCGCCGGGTCGTCGATGCGCGCGGCAAGGTCGGCAAGCGACGTGAACACGACCGCGCGGCCGGTGTGCTTGAGAAGCTTCGGCGTGGCCGCCGCCTGCTTGATGACGGCCCCGTTGGGCGCAAGGTTGCCCGCCAGCATGCGAAGCCCGCCGCCCTTGTGGATCGGGTTCGAGACGGGCCGGATCACGTCCTGCTGCCACGTCGCCGCGGGCGGGATCGTCGAGCCGAGCGTGCCGCCGGTGACGGTCAGGCAGTCGAGATTCAGCTGGTCGCCGATCTCGCGCAGGATCGGCCCGAGGCCGCCGGCCTTGTGCAGGTCTTCCATGTAATGCTGGCCCGACGGCTTCAGGTCGACGAGCACGGGCGTTTCCACGCCCATGCGGTCGAACTTCGCATAGTCGATGTCGAAGCCCAGCCGCCCGGCGATGGCGGCCAGATGCACGAGCCCGTTGGTCGACCCGCCGATCGCCTGCAGCACGCGCAGCGCGTTCTCGATGGCCGGCTTCGTCATGATCTGCGTCGGGCGCAGCTCTTCCTTCGCCATCGCGACGGCGCGCGCCCCCGTCGCCTCGCCGTGGCGCAGCCGGTCGGCATGGACCGCCGGGATGCACGCCCCGCCCGGCAGCATCATGCCCATCGCCTCGGCGCACAGCGCCATCGTGCTGGCCGTGCCCATGACCATGCACGTACCCGGCCCCGGTGCCAGCTGCTCGTTGATCTGGTCGATCTCGGCCCCGTCGATGGCGCCCGCACGGTGCCTGCCCCACAGGCGCCGGCAGTCGGTGCACGCCCCCAGCCGCTCGCCCTTGTGGCTGCCGGTGATCATCGGGCCGGTCACGGTCAGGATCGCGGGCACGTCGGCGCTGGCCGCGGCCATCAAGAGCGCCGGCACGGTCTTGTCGCAGCCCCCGATCATCACGACCGCGTCCATCGGCTGGGCGCGGATCATCTCCTCGGCCGCCACCGCCATCAGGTTGCGCAGGAACATGCTCGTCGGGTGCGAGAACGCCTCGTGGATCGAGATGATCGGGAACTCGATCGGCAGGCCGCCGGCCAGCATCACGCCGCGCTTGATCGCGTCGATCAGCTCGGGAACGTTGCGGTGGCAGGCGTTGTACGCCGAATACGTGTCGGTGATGCCAACGATGGGCCGGTCGAGCGAGTCGTCCGAATAGCCCATCGCCTTGATGAACGCCTTGCGCAGGAACAGCGAGAAACCGGCATCGCCGTACTGCGCAAGACCCTTCTTCATGCCCTTCATGTCGTGCCCGTCCGCAACGTGGGTGAAACGCGCGGAAAGGATAGCCGGCGCGCGGCCCCGCGAACTAGGGGAGAGTTCCCTGCGCGGCGGCGAGGATCCGGTACCAGTCCTGCCGGTCGAGATCGATGCGGCACGCAGCGGCAAGCGCACGCACGCGCGCGATGCGCGTCGAGCCCAGCACGGGCACCGGCCGGCTCGGCAGCCTCAGCAGCCACGCGATCGCCACGGCGGCGAGGTCGTCGGTGCCGTGGCGACTGCCGGCCTCGCGCAGCGCTTCGCGCACGGGCTGCGTCGCCGCGTCGGTTTCGTCGAACAGCCGCCCGCCGCCCAGCGGCGACCAGATCATCGGGGCCGCCCCAGTTTCCTCGGCCTGCGCAAGCGTGCCGTCGGCGAAGGCCGCGCGCTGGAGAAGCGACAGCTCGATCTGGTTGGTGACGAGCGGCGCCTTCAGCTTCGATTGCAGCAGCGCCACGCGGTGCGCGGGATGGTTCGAAACGCCGACCGCCCGCACCTTGCCCGACGCGACGAGATCGTCGAGTGCGCGCGCCGTCTCCTCGGCGGGCGCCAGATAGTCGGGCCGGTGGACGAGAAGCAGGTCGATCTGCTCGACGCCGATCGCCTTCAGCGAATTCTCGGCGCTCGCGATCACGTGCGCGCGGCTCGCGTCGTAGTGCTTCTCGCGATTTTTCGGCCGGGCCGGATTGACCGCGCAGATGCCGCACTTGGTGACGATCTCGATGCCCTTGCGGCCCGACGGGCGTTCGCGCAGCGCCGCACCGAACAGCGCCTCGACCGCGTAGCCGCCGTAGATGTCGGCCAGGTCGAACGTCGTGATGCCGATGGCGACGCAGGCATCGAGGAACGCGGCGAGCTTTGCGGGCGTGTCGGTCTCCTCGCCCTTCGTCGCGCGCCACGCACCCCACGAAAGGCGCGAAACGTCGGGGCCGGCGGCATGCAGATTGTGGCGGGGAACGCTCATCGATGGACCTCGTGCGGACGGGAACCCGCTTATATCAGACGAGCCGGCGCGACATCGCCCAGCTCAACGCGAACAGCGGCAGCAGGACGGCAAACGCCATGCGCACGCCGAACTGGTGCGCGATCGCGCCGAAGATCATCGGGGAGACGAGCATGATGACCTGCATGAGAAGGGCCGCCGCCGCCATGTTCTCCGCCGCCGGGCGGTCGCCGAGGCGTGCGGCCGCCGACATCATCAGCGGATAGGGGATGCCCGCCCCCAGCCCCGCGATCGCGAATCCGAGGATCACGACATAGGGGTTGCCCGCGAACACGACGATGGCGATGCCGAAACCCGCGACCGCCACGGCCGCACCCGCAACGCGGCGGGGACCGAGCCGGTCGATCCAGCGGTCGATGACGAGACGCACGCTTGCCATCGTCAGGATCATCGCCGGCAGTGCCGCCGATTGCACGGCGGCCGATACGGCAAACACGTCGCGCAGATAGATCGTCGCCCATACGCGCGCCGACCCTTCCAGGAGCGTCGCCGTGAACCCGAAGGCGACGAGCGCCAGCAGCGCCAGCGTCGGCAGCGCGAATTTCGAACGGCCGGTCGACGCGGCATGGCCCGGCCGGCTCGGGCATTCGGCCATCGGCAGGAGCAGCAGAAGCGTCGCGGCGACGAAGACGGGCGCGCAGCCCCATAGATGCATCGCCGGCCCGACGTCCGCCCCGCGGACGGCGCCGTTGAGCGCGGCGGACAGGAAATAGCCGATGCTCCAGATGCCGTGGCAGCGATTCATGATCCGGCCGCCAGTCGACGCCTCGACCCGGTCGGCCTCGACGTTGATCGAGATGTTCGCCGCGGAGGACAGCGCGCCGTTGGCGAGCAGGACGACGAACATCGCCGGCCCGCTGCCCACGAGCGCCATGAGCCCGGCCGTAACCGTCATCAGCGCATAGGCCCACAGCGTCACCAGCCGCGTACCCGCCTTCTCGACGAATCGGGCCGCCATCGCGTAGCTCGCGAAGGCGCCGATCGGGGCACCCATGAGGGCAAGACCGAGCTCCGATTCGCTCAAGCCCAGCGCAAGCTGGATGTCGGGGACGCGCGTCGGCATCGCACCCGTGATGGCACCGTGCAGGAAGAAGATCTGGACGATTCGCACGCGGATCGCGGGGGCGCCGGCGGATATCATGTCGCGAGACTTGGAGGCCGAACGGCCAGGCCGCCGGGAAAGAAAACGCCGGAAAGCGGGAAGGAAAATGGCGCGCCCGAAGAGATTCGAACTCCTAACCCTCAGATCCGTAGTCTGATGCTCTATCCAGTTGAGCTACGGGCGCGCTTTTCGGTCGTCAGACGGCAGGCCGTCCGGCAACGGGCGCGGACACTAGTCGAAGGAGTCCGGGCGCGCAAGCGCTAAAGGCGGGGCTTGGCGGGGCGCCGTGAGGGGTCGGCAACAGGTCGCCGAAAATCGTGCAACCCTGTGGAAAATCGCCGCGATTTCCGCCTTGTGCCGGGGGGTGGGCTTGGTTACGATCCGCCGCCCGTATCCAAAAACGGCGGGTCCGGCATGAGCGTCCGTCAGGGCGCATCCCGCGTCGGGCCTGTCGCCTTCAACCGTGCGAGTCCGATTCCGGCCCTGATCTTGCGTAGCTTCTCTGGCTTCAGCTTGGTTCTCAAGGCCCCCCGTTTCGACCGCCCAGCCGACGACACGACAACGGACATGATCGAATCGACCGTTCTTCCGCCTGCCACCGCCCCGCGCAGCCTGCCGTGGCGCAACGTCGGTGCCGCCGCGGTCCTCGCGCTTTCGGTGTCGGGCTGCAACTTCATGAGCGAGGCGCTGTGGCCCTCGCTCGGCGGTTCGTCCGCGTCGTCGAACGCCCAGCCGGTCCGCCAGGAAATCCCGCCTTCGAACGCCGAGATCCAGGCGCAGCAGGCGCAGGGCGGCAGCGTCGTCGTTCCCTCGCGCAGTGCTGGCGCCATCGGCGCGCCGGACACCGGCCGCCTGCCCGGCGGCCAGCAGACGGCCGTGGGCGTGCGCGCGCAGCAGATGCGCAGCGAACTGACGAACCTCCAGGGTGCCGTCTCGCAGCGTTCGGGTGCCATCCAGCAGATGCGCGCCGACACGGTCGCGACCGCGCAGCGCTATTTCAACCTCGTCGCCGGCATCAACGCGCGCCTCCAGGTGGGCACGACGCCGGGCAACCCGATCCTGCAGGCGCAGTGGGCGCAGGCGGCGGCCGAACTCGACCGCCTGTCGGCCGAAATCGGCCGGCTGTCGCAGATGTCGAGCCAGGTTTCCTCGGACGCCGCGATGGCGGCGTTCCTTCTCGACTCCACGCGCGCGGCCTATTCGCTGTCGGGTGCGGTCGAGGACGACCACCGCGCGCTCGCGACGGTCGAAGACGAAGTCAACCGCACGGTCGTGTCGATCGACCGCCTGCTCAACGAACTCAACGAGGATATCGGCCGCCAGTCGACCTACGCGGCGCGCGAGCGTTCGAACCTGAACGCGCTGTCGCTCGCCATCCGCAACGGCGAACTGTTCGGCTCGGGCCTCAACAACCGCGCCTTCACGAACGTGGCGCCGGCCGACGGCAGTGCCGCGATCCTCGGCGTGGCGCCCGGCGCCCAGCCGCAGGCCGCCAACCCCGCGCAGGCGGCCGCCGGCCGCCGGCCGCTCGTCGTCATCCGCTTCGACCGCGCCAACCCGGCCTACGAGCAGGCGCTCTACACCGCCGTCAGCCGCGCGCTGGAACGTTCGCCCAACGCGAACTTCGATCTGGTCGCCGTCGCACCCTCGCGCGGCGGGCAGAGCCAGGCCGCACTCGCCGCGTCGACCGCGCGCCGCCAGGCCGAAACGGTGATGCGCTCGCTCACCGACATGGGCCTGCCCAACCAGCGCATGACGCTGTCGTCCACGACGTCGGCGCAGGCGCAGTCGAACGAGGTGCACGTCTACGTGCGCTGATCACTTTCCCCGCCCGCGGGGAAGACGCGAAGCCCCGGCCGCAAGGCCGGGGCTTTTTCGTTCGGGGCGTTGCGTTTCGCCGTCGCCCGCTTCGGCCGGAACGGATTACCCCGCGGACCGGCGATCCGCGACCGGAGATTGTCAACTATATTTCCTTCTTATCGAAACCCCCTCGATTGTAGGGCATCCCCCCGCGCGCGGGATGGCGCTAGAATTGCGCCGTCGAAAGGCCTCGCCACCACATCCGTTTCGCCGACCGCACATGCCGCAACCGTCGCCCGCCTTTCTCGCGAAGTGCAGTCCGCTCCACGCGCGTCTCCACGCGCTGTGGGACGCCAAGCGCGCCGGCCGCACGATGCCCGCGCGCGCGGGTTTCGAGTTCGAGGAACTGAAGCCGTGGCTGGGCTGGCTCGTGCTCTACGACGTGCTGCCGGGCGCGCTGCCCGACGGTCCCGATTTCGCCTACCGGCTGTTCGGCTCGCTGGTCGCGCACGGCATGGGTGCGGAGCTGACGGCGGGCCGCGTGTCGCAGGCGGCGATGACCGTCGACCGTTCCTTCGCGCTGGAAACGCTGCGTGCGGTCTGGCGTACCCGCGCGCCGAGCTACCGCGACGACCTCGCGATCTGCACCGACGGCTTCTCCTTCACGCCCGAACGGCTATTCCTGCCGCTCGCCGCCGACGGCGAAACGGTCGACATGATCCTCATGTACGCCGCGCATTTCCGCGACAAGCAGGGCAAGGAAATCAAGCCACCCGCGACGTCGCTGTTCTGACGTTCGTCGGAAAGACGCGTTGAAGTTGTTCCGCTCGTGTGATATATATTTTCCTAATTCGGCGATCATGCCGAGGGCGCTTTTTGATTGGTGAATAAGTAAATACGGGCACGGCGGGCGAAGGCGCGCCGGCCAAGGGGCGGATGCGCCGCACGCATCCACGCGGCCACGGTCGCATCAACTGCGATTCAAGTTACAATCCTTGTTTGTCAACGACTTAAACAGGTTACGTCACCTGTTGTCGCCGACATGCGGGCGACCTTGTCAGAAGACGGCGACCTGGCCGTCGCTGCGCGGGTCGGTGGCGCCTTCGAGAAGTGCGGGTGCGCCGTCCCTGCCCGGCGTGCGCACGATCATGCCGGCATGGCCCATCAGGTCGGTGTAGTCCGGCGCCATCTCGATGTCGTGGCCCCGGCCCCGCAGCGCCGCGACCGTGCCGGCGGGGAAGCGGCCTTCCATGCGCAGCTTCGTCGTCGACGTGCCCCACGTCCGGCCCAAGAGCCAGCGCGGCGCACTTACGGCCTGCTGCGGCGTCATGCCGTAGAACGCCGTGCGCGAGAAGATCATCGCTTGCGTCTGCGGCTGGCCGTCGCCGCCCATCGTGCCGTAGACCATGCCGCGCCCGTCCCCGAAGCGCGCCATCGCGGGGTTGAGCGTATGGAACGGCTTGCGGCCGGGCGACAGTTCCTGCGGCGCGCCCTTCTCCAGCGCGAACGACGTGCCGCGGTTCTGGAACAGGATGCCGGTGTCGCGCCCGACGACGGCCGAGCCGAACTCCCAGTAGATCGACTGGATGAAGCTCGCCATGCGGCCTTCGCCGTCGATGCAGCCCATCCAGATCGTGTCGCCCTTCTTGGGCGGCTGCGGCCACGGGGATGCCAGATGCGGATCGAACTCGGCCGCAAGGCGCGCGATGCGCGCTTCCGACAGCAGGCTCTGCGCGTCCACGTCCATGAAGGCTGGGTCCTTCACGTGGCGGTCGCGCACGCGGAAGGCGAGCTTCGTCGCCTCGACCAGCGCATGCACGTAATCCGGGCCATCGCAGCTCTCCGGCTTGAAGCGCGAGAAGAGTGCCAGGATCAGCAGGGCCGCCAGCCCCTGCGTGGGCGGCGTCATGTTGAACAGGCGCGCGCCCGGCACGCCGACGGTGAGCGGCGTCACGATCTTCGCCTTGTGGCGGCGATAATCGTCGAGCGTCACCGGGCTGCCGGCGCGGGCGAGGTCGGCAGCGATCGCCTCGGCGAGCCCGCCGCGATAGAAGCTTTCCGTGCCTTCGCGCCCGATGCGCTTCAGCGTTTCGCCCAGTGCGGCCTGCACGAAGCGTTCGCCCGGCTGCGGGACCTTGCCGCCGGGCAGGAACGCGGGCGCGAAGCCGGGGGCGGGCTCGCACTCGGCCCGCTTTTCGGCCGTGAAGCGCGTCTGGCTCTCGGTGACGGCAAAGCCGTTTTCCGCGAACCACGCGCCGGGCTCGACGAGGCGGGCGAGCGGCAGCCGGCCGCCCATCGCGCGCGACAGTTCGAACGCCGCCCCCCAGCCGGAAACCGTACCGGCAACAGTATTGGCGGCAAGGCTGCCGCGCGACGGGATCGTCTTGTGGCCCCGCTTGGCGTACCAGTCGGGCGAGATGGCGGAAGCGGCCGCCCCGCACGCGTCGATGCCCGCGGGCTTGCCGTCGCCGCCGTCGACCAGCCAGAAGCCGTCGCCGCCGATCGCGTTCATGTGCGGGTAGACGACCGGGATGGTCGCCGCCATCGCGATCATCGCTTCCACGGCGTTGCCGCCCTCGCGCAGCACGTCGAGCCCGGCCTGCGAAGCCAGATGGTGGGGGGCCGTGGCCATTCCGCGGAAACCGCGCGGCGTGCTGAGCATGGGCTTGCCTTTGCTGCTTGCCTTTGATGCGGGGAGGATTACGCTTTTTGTAGAGGGAGGGTCCCGCGATGCGCAAACTCTTTCTGGCCTTCTGCGGCGCGCTTTTGTGGGCGTCGGCCGCATGCGCGCAAGGCGTGGCGCCGGCCGACGCGGCCGCGATCCGGTCCACGATCGAACGCCAGATCGACGCGTTTCGCGCCGACGACGGCGAACGCGCCTTCGGCTTCGCCGACGCCTCGATCCGCGCGATGTTCGGCGATCCCGCGCGCTTCATGGCGATGGTGCGCGAGGGCTACGCGATGATCTACCGCCCGCGCCGGTTCGAGTTCGCCGAGACGGTCGAGCGGCCCGACGGCTACGCGCAGGCGGTCGAGTTCGACGGGCTCGACGGCACGTCGGCGCTCGCGGTCTACGAGATGCGCCGCCAGCCGGACGGCAGTTTCCGCATCGCGGGCGTCCATATCCTCAAGGCGCGCAAGCCGTCGGTGTGAACGGGCTTGCGCGCGGGCGCGACCGTGCTGCAAATAGCGCCACCACCGGGGAGAGCCGCGCCATGTCCACCGCCGACGACACCTACAGGAAGATGTTCACCGTTTCCTGGCAGGAGCTTCACCGCGACTGCAAGGCGCTGGCCTGGAAGCTCGTCGCGGGCGGGCCGTGGCGGGGCATCGTCGCCGTCACGCGCGGCGGCCTCATCCCGGCGGGG
>JAYRKO010000693.1:0-1775 GCA_041905745.1 Tagaea sp.
TCGATGCGGAAGGCGGGCGGGATCAGCGAGTCGTCCGAGTGGAACGAGACGCGCACGCCGAAGCGGCTTTCGATGCCGGCCAGCGCCGAACGCTTGTTGTTGAAGAGATAGAGGGCGACAGACGTGGCGACGTAGACCGCGAGTTCGGCCGCGCGCATCTTGCCGGCTTCCTCCTCGATCCCGCGCAGAACGTGCAGTGCGGCGGACTCGGTCGAGCGCAGGCGGCCCGTGCCGTTGCAGTGCGGGCAGACCTCGAAGCTGATTTCCGAGATCGACGGGCGCAGGCGCTGGCGCGAAAGCTCCAGCAGGCCGAAGGCCGAGATGCGCCCGATCTGGATGCGCGCGCGATCCGACTTCATCGCGTCCTTGAGCCGCCGCTCGACGTTCGTCTGGTGGCGGTGGTCGTCCATGTCGATGAAGTCGATGACGATCAGGCCCGCGAGGTCGCGCAGGCGCAGCTGGCGGGCGACCTCGTCGGCCGCTTCCAGGTTCGTCTTGTACGCCGTCTCGTCGATGTTGCGCTCGCGCGTGGAGCGGCCCGAGTTCACGTCGATGGCGACGAGCGCCTCGGTCGAGTTGATGACGATGTAGCCGCCCGACTTGAGGCGCACCGTCGGCAGGTGCATCTCGTCGAGCTCGTTCTCGACCTGGAAGCGCTGGAAGAGCGGCATCTGCGGGTCGTCGTAGCGGCGGATGCGGCCGATGTCGCTGGGCATCAGCATGCCCATGAAGTGGCGCGAGGACTCGTAGCCGCTTTCGCCCTCGACGAGTATGTCGTCGATGTCGGCGGAGTACATGTCGCGGATCGCGCGCTTGATGAGGCTGCCCTCTTCGTAGATGAGCGAGGGGGCCGTCGAGCGCAGCGTGAGGTCGCGGATCTCCTCCCACAGCCGCATCAGGTACTCGTAGTCGCGGCGGATGTCGGCGGTCTCGCGCTCCATGCCGGCGGTGCGCAGGATGACGGCCATGCCGTCCGGCACCTCCAGCTCCTCGATCAGGTTCTTGAGGCGCTTGCGGTCCTGCTGGGACGTGATGCGGCGCGAGATGCCGCCGCCGCGGTCGGTGTTGGGCATCAGCACGCAGTAGCGGCCCGCGAGCGACAGGTACGTGGTGAGGGCGGCACCCTTGTTGCCGCGCTCTTCCTTGACGACCTGGACGAGCAGTACCTGGCGGCGCTTCAGCACTTCCTGGATCTTGTAGTGGCGCTGCGGGCGCGCGCGACGGCGCGTCTCGTGCGCGTCCTCGACCGTGTCGCCGCCCAGCGATTCGACGTGGTGCTGGCGCGGCTCGGCCGCGCCTTCTTCGCCCGGCACCGCTTCGGCCGGTGCGCCTTCGACGGGCGCCCCCTCGACGGGGACGGCTTCGACGGGCGCCCCTTCCGGCGGCAGCACTTCGCCCGTGACGGGCACGGGGGCATCCGCCGCGACGGGCGCGGTCTCGACGACCGGCGCCGGCGTCGGCGTTTCGAGCGGTGCAGGCGCCGTCTCTGCGACAGGTGCCGGCGGCGGAACGATGTCGACCGGGCCCGCCTCGGCGCCCGCGTCGAGCGGGATCGTGGCGACCGGATCGGCCGGCGGTTCGCGGCGCGGGCGTTCGCTGCGCACGTAATCGTCGTCCTCGTCGTCGGCCATCAGGGCCTGACGGTCGGACATCGGGATCCGGTAATAGTCCGGGTGGATTTCGTTGAAGGCGAGGAAGCCGTGGCGGTTGCCGCCGAATTCCACGAACGCCGCCTGCAGCGAGGGTTCCACGCGCGTGACGCGCGCGAGATAGAT
>JAYRKO010000068.1:0-9264 GCA_041905745.1 Tagaea sp.
GCGTCCATCGCGCTCACATCCGGAAGACGCCGAAGCGCGTCGGCTCGACGGGCGCATTGGCGGCGGCCGACAGGCCGAGGCCCAGCACGTCGCGCGTCTGTGCGGGGTCGATGATGCCGTCGTCCCACAGCCGGGCCGAGGCGTAATAGGGATGACCTTGCGTCTCGTACTGCGCGCGGATCGGGGCCTTGAAGGCCTCCTCCTCCTCCATGCTCCAGCGCTTGCCCGCCGCCTCGATGTTGTCGCGCCGGACGGTCGCCAGCACCGAGGCCGCCTGCTCGCCGCCCATGACCGAGATGCGCGCGTTGGGCCACATCCACACGAAGCGCGGCCCGAAGGCGCGCCCGCACATGCCGTAGTTTCCCGCGCCGAACGAACCGCCGATGATGACGGTGAATTTCGGCACCTTCGCGCAGCTCACCGCCGTGACGAGCTTCGCCCCGTCGCGCGCGATGCCGCCCGCCTCGTACTTCTTGCCGACCATGAAGCCCGAGATGTTCTGCAGGAACACCAGCGGAATGCCGCGCTGACAGCAAAGTTCGATGAAGTGGGCCCCTTTGAGCGCGCTTTCCGAGAACAGGATGCCGTTGTTCGCGACGATGCCGACCGGGTGGCCCCAGATGCGCGCAAAGCCGCACACCAGCGTCGTGCCGTAAAGCGCCTTGAACTCGTCGAATTCCGATCCGTCGACCACGCGCGCGATCACCTCGCGCACGTCGTAGGGCTGGCGCAGGTCGGCCGGCACGATGCCGTAGAGTTCCTTCGGGTCGTAATGCGGGGAGACCGGCGCGCGCATGTCCGCCCGGTTTTCCTTGCGCAGATTGAGATTGGCGACGATGCGCCGCGCGATGCCGAGTGCATGCGCGTCGTTCTGCGCGTAATGGTCGACGACGCCCGAGACGCGCGCATGCACGTCCGCCCCGCCAAGCTCCTCGGCCGTCACGACTTCGCCGATGGCGGCCTTCACCAGCGGCGGACCACCGAGGAAGATCGTGCCCTGGTTCTTCACGATGATCGATTCGTCGGACATCGCGGGCACGTAGGCGCCGCCGGCGGTGCAGCTTCCCATCACGACCGCGATCTGCGGGATGCCGGCCGCGGAGAGCGTGGCCTGATTGTAGAAGATGCGCCCGAAATGCTCGCGGTCGGGGAAAACGTCGTCCTGGTTGGGCAGGTTGGCGCCGCCGGAATCGACGAGATAGATGCAAGGCAGCCGGTTCTCGCGCGCGATCTCCTGCGCGCGCAGGTGCTTCTTGACGGTCATCGGAAAGTACGTGCCGCCCTTGACCGTCGCGTCGTTGCACACGATCACGCATTCTCGCCCCGATACGCGCCCGATCCCCGCGATCATGCCCGCCGCCGGCACGTCGCCGCCGTACATGCCCCACGCGGCGAGTTGCGAAAACTCCAGGAACGGCGAGCCGGGATCGACGAGCGTACGCACGCGTTCGCGCGGCAGAAGCTTGCCGCGCCCCACATGCTTGTCGCGCGCCGCCTGCCCGCCCCCCTCGCGCACCTTGTCGCACGCAGCGCGCAGGTCGGCGACGAGCGCCTCCATCGCCTTCGCGTTGGCCGCGAAGCCGTCGGTGCGGGGATCGATGCGGGTGACGAACGCGCCCATGCTACCAGCCGCCCGTCACGAGCCATTCCTCGATCTGCGCCAGCCGGTCGGCCCCCCAGAAAGGCTCGCCGTCCACGACGATATAGGGCGAGCCGAACACGCCGCGCGCGACGGCCGCGTCCACTTCCTTGCGCAGCGATTCCTTCAGCTCGGGCGAACCGAGCGCTTCCTTCAGCTTCGCGCGGTCGACGCCCATGCCGGCCGCGAGATCACACACGAAATCGACGCCCGTCGTGTCGACGCCGGCAATATAGGCCTGCCGGAAGACCGCCTTGGCGAAGCGCTTGGCGAGTGCGGGGTCCTGCGCGTCGAGCCAGTAGAATGCGCGCGAGGACGCGACGGCCGCGAAGGGGAACGGATCGGGCAGGCGGAACTTGACGCCGAGCAGGCGGCCGAAGCGCACGAAATCGTGGCGCACGTAATCGCTCTTCAGCGGGATGTCGAGCAGCGGCTTCATGCCCGACTGCTTGAACGCCGCCCCCAGCAGCATCGGGCGCCATTTGACCGTGCGCCCGTAATGTCCGGCGAGATCGTCGATGCGCAGCGAGGCGAAGAAGCCGTAGGGGCTGGAGAAGTCGAAGTAGAATTCGATCGGCGCCGCCATGCCTCAAGCCTCCGAGCGGAGTGCACGCGCGATGACGAGGCGCTGGATGTCGCTCGTCCCTTCGTAGATCTGGCACACGCGCACGTCGCGCCAGATCCGTTCGACCGGAAAGTCGGCAAGGTAACCGTAACCGCCGTGCGTCTGGATGGCCGAGGAGCAGACCCGCTCGGCCATTTCCGAGGCGAAGAGCTTGGCCATCGCCGCTTCCTTGAGGCACGGCTTGCCGGCGTCGCGAAGCTTCGCGGCGTTGACGACGAGCAGGCGCGCGGCTTCCAGTTCCGTCGCCATGTCGGACAGGCGGAACTGCACGGCCTGATGGTCGAAGATCTTCTGCCCGAACGTCTCGCGCTGCAGCGCGTATTCGCGCGCGACCTCGTAGGCCGAGCGCGCCATGCCGACCGCCTGCGCCGCGATGCCGATGCGCCCGCCCTCGAGATTGGCGAGCGCGATCCGGTAGCCTTCGCCCTCGGCACCCAGCATCAGGTCGGGCGTCAGGCGCATCTCCTCCATGACGATGTGCGCCGTGTCGGAGCATTTCTGCCCGAGCTTCTCCTCGATGCGCGCGGCCTTCCAGCCGGGTGTGTCGGTCGGCACGACGAAGGCGCTGATGCCCTTCTTGCCCGCCTCGGGGTTCGTCACCGCGAAGACGATGGCGACGTCCGCCGTTCCGCCCGAGGTGATGAACTGCTTCGTGCCGTTGACGACCCAGTGGTTCCCGTCGCGCCGCGCGCGCGTCTTGATGGCGCCCGCATCCGAGCCCACGGCGGGCTCGGTCAGCGCGAAGGCGCCCAGCATGTCGCCCTTCGCCAGCGGCTTCAGGAAATTCGCCTTCTGCCAGTCGGTGCCGAATTTCAGGATCGGCATGCAGGCGACCGAATTGTGGACGCTCATCACCGTCGAAACCGCGCCGTCGCCCGCCGCGATCTCCTCGATGGCGAGCGCATACGCGACGTGGTCGACGCCGGCCCCGTCGAATTCCTCGGGCACCAGCATGCCCATGAAGCCCAGCTCGCCCATCTCGCGCACCAATTCGCGCGGGAACAGGCGTTCCTTCTCGCGCGCGGCGGCCGTCGGCCAAAGCCGTTCGCGCGCGTAGGAACGCGCGGCGTCTCGGATCATTTCCTGGGTTTCGGTCAGTTCCATCGTGCACCTACCAGGGAAGTTCGCTTCCGTCGTAGTTGAAGAACTTGCCGTTGTCGGCCGGCGTGAGCTTCTCGATCGTCTTCTTGAGGCCGGCGACCGATTCCGAAACGTCGATGGCCGCCCCCGCCCCGCCCATGTCGGTGCGCACCCAGCCCGGATGGGTCGTGATCGTCGTGATGCCACGCGGCGCGAGTTCGATCGACAGGTTCTTGGCGACGGAGTTCAGCGCCGCCTTCGACACGCGGTAGAGCATGCTGCCGCCGTTGGTCTGCGCGTTCGAGCCCATGCGCGAGGACGTGAACACGATCGTCTTGCGCTGGCTCTTCGCAACGCTGTCGACCAATGCTTCGGCGACGCGCAAGGGCGCCACCGTATTGGTGCGCAGGATTTCCTCGAACGCGGCGAAGTCGGTGGCGCCGAGCTTCCAGTCCCGGCCGATATAGACGCCCGCGTTCACGACCAGCACGTCGATGGCTTCCTTCGCCAACCCCTTGGCCAGCCGCGCGACCGACGCCGCGTCGTTGACGTCGCACAGATAGACCTCGCCGCCGGCCTTCGACACCTCGGCGCCCTTGCCCATGTCGCGCACGGTGCCGAGCGCGCGCCAGCCCGCGGCCGCGAACTGGCGGACATATTCGAGACCGATGCCGCGCGAGGCGCCGACGATCAGGATTGTGGGCATGTCAGCGCTTCCTCTTGGTCTTCTTCGCGGTCACTTCGATCTCGATCTTCATGCGCGGATCGACGAAGCCGGTGACGAGTGTCGTATTGGCGGGACGGATCTTCGCGAAATGCCGACCCACGATGGGCGCCACGACCGCGAAATCCTTCCGGCTGCCCAGGAAGATGCGCACGCGCACCACGTCGGCAAGCGAGCCACCCGCCTTGTCAAGCGCGGCGGCGATGTTCTTGAAGCACTGTTCGGTCTGCGCAGCCACGCCCTTGGGGATCGCCATGCGCGCATAGTCGAAGCCGGTCGTGCCGGAAACGAAGATCCATTCGCCGTCGACCACGGCGCGCGAATAGCCCGCCAGCTTCTCGAAACTCGAACCCGAAGAAATCAGCCGGCGCGCCATTCCCATCTCCCTGTCCGTACAAGACTATCCCAGCTTCAGGCCGTTTCGGCAAACAGCTCGCGGCCGATCAGCCAGCGCCGGATTTCCGAGGTTCCGGCGCCGATTTCGTAGAGCTTGGCGTCGCGCAGCAGCCGGCCCGTCGGATAGTCGTTGATGTAGCCGTTGCCGCCCAGAAGCTGGATCGCGTCGAGCGCCACCTGCGTGGCCTTTTCGGCGGCATAGAGGATGGCGCCTGCGGCGTCCTTTCGCGACGTCCGGCCGGCGTCGCACGCGCGCGCGACGGCATAGACGTACGCCTTGCAGGCGTTGGTCGTCGTGTACATGTCGGCAAGTTTGCCCTGCACGAGCTGGAATTCGCCGATCGACTGGCCGAACTGCTTTCGCTCGTGCACGTAGGGCACGACCACGTCGAGGGCGGCCTGCATGATGCCGGTGGGGCCGGCCGCCAGCACCGCGCGCTCGTAGTCGAGCCCGCTCATCAGCACGTTTACGCCCTTGCCGACGGCGCCAAGCACGTTCTCCTCGGGCACCTCGCAATCCTGGAACACGAGTTCGCCCGTGTTCGAGCCGCGCATGCCGAGCTTGTCGAGCTTCTGCGCGCAGCTGAACCCCTTGAAGCCCTTCTCGATCAGGAAGGCCGTGATGCCGCGCGGGCCCGCGGCCGGATCGGTCTTGGCGTAGACGACGAGCGTGTCGGCGTCGGGCCCGTTGGTGATCCAGAATTTCGAGCCGTTGAGGACGTAGCGGTCGCCCTTCTTCTCGGCCTTCAGCTTCATGCTGACGACGTCGGACCCCGCACCGGGCTCGGACATGGCGAGCGCGCCCACATGCTCGCCCGAGATGAGCTTGGGCAGATACTTCCGCTTCTGCTTCTCGTTGCCGTTGCGCGCGATCTGGTTGACGCAGAGGTTCGAATGCGCGCCGTAGGAAAGCCCGACCGAGGCCGAGGCCCGGCTCACCTCCTCCATCGCCACGCAGTGCGCGAGATAGCCCATGCCGGACCCGCCGTATTCCTCGGGCGCCGTCATGCCGAGAATGCCGAGCGCGCCCATCTTGCGCCACAGGTCGGCAGGAAAGTCGTTCTCCTTGTCGATCGCCGCCGCGCGCGGCGCGATCTCGTCGGCGGAAAAGCGCGCGACCTGGTCGCGCAGCATGTCGACCTCCTCGCCCAGTCCGAAATCGAACGGCGGAAGCGAATTGCGGGACATCGGATCCTCCCCTGTCTTCTTTTTCAGCGCCCGGCCGCGCGGCCGTCGGATTTTCCGGCCATCGTCATCAGCGTCTGCAGCATCGTTGCGCAGAGCTTCGAATGACCGCCCTTGATCGCGAAAACGTCGGCCTGCGTGACGACGAGCGTGCGGCCCGGCTTGATCACGCGCCCTTTGGCGACGATGGTTTCGCCGTCGGCGGGCGCCAGCAGATTGAGCTTGTATTCGACCGTCAGAACGCTCGCGTCCTTCGGCATCAGCGAGAAGCCGGCATAGCCGCCGGCCGTGTCCGCGATCATGCCGACGACGCCGCCATGCACGTAGCCGTGCTGCTGGGCGATCGCGTCGGCATAGTCGACGGCGACATGGACATGGCCCGGCTCGACATGGGCCAGATGCGCGCCGACGGTCGCCATCGCGCCCTGCCGCGCGAAGCTGTCGCGCACCTTGAATTCCCAATCCGGGTCGGCGGGCGTGAATCCGGCCGTCATGGCGCTTCCTCCGGCGTCCAACATACGCTACCGTATGGTATGGTCAAGCGCCTGTCAACGAAGCCGCGGCTGGACGCCAGAGCCTGGATCGACGCCGCACTGGAAGCGCTGGGCGCCGAGGGGCCGGCGGCCGTGCGCGTGGAAGCGCTCGCCAAGCGCCTCGCGGTCACCAAAGGGTCGTTCTACTGGCATTTCCGCGACCGGGAGGACCTCTTGGTGCGCGCACTCGACGCGTGGGCCGAAGCGCGCGTCGCGGCCATCGGCGCGCAGGTCGCGCGCGGCGACGGCCCCGCCGCCACGCTCGACGACCTGCTGTCGCTCTACACGAAATCGCCCAATCCGCGCGGGCTGGCGGTCGAACTGTCGATCCGCGCGCTTGCTCGCCAGAACGAGGCCGCCGCCGTGGCGACCGCGCGCGTGGACGAGGCGCGGCTGGCGCAGGTCGCCGGCCTGTTCGAGCGGCAGGGCATGGACGCGGCCGAGGCGGGCGCGCGGGCGCTGCTGTTCTATTCGTTCCTGTTCGGCCAGTCGCTGCTGGGGGGCACGCGGCGCACCGCGGCCATCGCGCGCGCCGCGCGGCGCATCCTCGACGCGTCCTAGCGCTTCGTGCCCAGCCACAGGCCGGGCAGCAGCAGCGACATGCCCACCAGATGGAAATCGGCGAGCCGCTCGCCGAGCAACGCCCATGCGAGACCGGCGCCGTAGAGCGGCACGAGATACATGACGAGGCTTGCCGTCGCCGCCCCCAGCGAGGCGACGATCAGCGAATAGCTGAGATACGAGCCGATCCCCGGGAACAGCGCCACGAACAGCACCGTCCCGGCGGTCTTGAGATCGACCGGCGTGGGCGCCACGAAGAATGCCTCGTAGAGATAGAACGGCACGTTCGCGACGACGCCGCCCGTGCAGATCGCGGCAAGCCGCGTCGTCGGATCGAGCGTGGTCGGCGTGTGGCGCAGCAGCACCGAATAGAGCGACCATGCGACCATCGCCATGACGATCAGCAGGTCGCCCGGCACGAAATCGAGGCGCAGCGCGTTGGCCGGATCGCCGCGCAGCACGATCCACAGCGTGCCCGCAAGGCAGATCGCGATGCCCGCCGCCTGCCGCGGCGAAACCGGATCGCCGTAGCGCAGCCATGCGAGCAGCACGATCAGCACGGGCGAGGCCGCGTAGATGAGGCCGATATTCATCGCCGTCGTCGTGATGCCGGCGATGTAGACCGGCGCCCCGCACACGACCATGCCGAGGAACCCCAGCCACAGATAGAAGCGCCAGTTCGCGCGGATCTCGTCGCGCCCGCGCCACAGCCTTTCGGCCGAAAACGGCAGCAGGATCGCCAGCGTCGTCGTCCAGCGCCAGAAGGCCAGCGCCTCCGACGGAATGGCGCCCGCGTTCCAGCGGGAGACGAGCATGTTGCACGCGAAGAAAAGCGGCGTCACGGCGAAGAGCGCCAGCGCGGCACGGCGGCTCAGGGCGGCGGGAGCGGCGGACATGGCGTCCTGTCTAGGCAAGTGCGGCGCGGATGTCACGGCCGCAGGGCCGCTTGACAGCCATGCGCCGAAGGAAGATGCCGGGAGCGCAGGACAGGAGGACTCGGCCGATGCTTTTCATGATCGTCGAACGTTTCGCGGGCTGCGATCCCGTACCCGTTTACGAACGCGTGCGGGACAGCGGCCGGTCGCTGCCCGACGGACTCACCTACGTGGGAAGCTGGATCGAGCCCAATTTCGACCGCTGCTTCCAGCTGATGGAATGCGACGACGCGCGCCTGCTGCAGGAATGGATCCTGGGCTGGCGCGGACTCGGCATCACGTTCGAGATCGTGCCGGTCGTGCCCAGCAAGGAAACGCGCGAAGTGGTCGCCCCGTTCCTGCCGAAGAAGTCCCGCCGGCGGCGCTAGCCCTCACGCCGACCGGGCGGTCCAGCCCTGCGGCAGTCGCGGGGCCAGTGCCGCGACGTTGGGGTAGCCGCAGGCGATGAGCAGCATGTCGACATTCTCGCCGTCCGACGCCATCGGGAAATAGACGCGCTCGCTGTCGATGAAGTCCCGTTCCGGATGCGGCATCGGGAAGCGATCGTAGATGGGCGCGGCGAGATCGACGGCGGCGCGCATGTTGGCCTTGATCCGCTCGACGAAGCCCGGCAGCACCGCGTCCTCGACGAAGCGGCCGGTGATCTCGCGCTTGGCCATCGTCGTCTGAGTCGTGCCGACGAGCCGGAAGCGGAAACGCATCTCCCCGTCCGCACGCACGACGTCGACGAGATTCACGAGATGCAGGTTGGGGCCGAAGCAGAACGGATCGATGTCGCGGCGCCCGGCGAGCTTTTTGCCGGCGGCACAGTCGCGCAGATAGTCCCGCACCCACGCGTACCAGGGATGCAGCGCATCGAATTCGGCGATCTTCGCGGCGGTGCGTGCGCCGCCGTCGCCTGATTCCGCCATGGCTCCCTCGCTTTCGGGTTGAGCCGGCACGAAACGCAACGAACTGACGACTGGATGTGCGCTGGTGGACCGCAAGCAATACGGCCCAAAAGAATGTCTGATGCTAGCACGCGCGCTCGCCGTACCCGAACCGCAATTGCGACCGGTCCGCCCGCCCGCGCGGTATTCGGGGATACGTCAGCCCTGCTGGTCGACCTGCGCCTCGACGACGCAGAACGCCGCCAGATTGACGATGCCGCGCACCGTCGCCGTGCCGTCGAGCACGTGGGCGGGCTTGCCGAGACCGAGCAGGATCGGCCCGATCTTCTGCGCGTCGCCCAGTTCCTTCAGCAGGTTGAACGAGATGTTCGCCGCGTCGAGCGTGGGCATGACGAGCAGGTTCGCCTTGCCTTCGAGCCGGCTTTCGAGGATGCGCTGGCCGCGGATCTCCTGCGACAGCGCCGCCTCGGCGGTCATCTCGCCGTCGACCTCGAGGTAGGGCGCCATCGCCTGGATGCGCTCGAGCGCGGCGCGCATCTTGCGCGCGCTCTTCGTGTCGTGCGAACCGAAGTTCGAGTGCGACAGCAGCGCCGCCTTGGGCTTGAGCCCGAAATGGCGCAGCACGTCGCCCGCGCGCACCGTCATCTCGGCGATCTGGACGGGCGTGGGATCGGGCGTCACGTGGGTATCGCAGAT
>JAYRKO010000694.1:0-1774 GCA_041905745.1 Tagaea sp.
CAGATTTCGGCGCTGGAGGAGTCGGTGCGTGCACCGCTGTTCCACCGCCACGCGCGCGGCCTGATCCTGACCGAGCAGGGCGAACTGCTTTTCTCGACCGTGCGCGACGTGTTCGACAAGCTGGCGCTGGTCGAGGCGCAGCTCGCCGAAACGAAGGAGCGGCCTTCGGGCCTGCTGCGCGTCACCACGACCGTCGCGTTCGGCTCGGTATGGCTGGCGCCGCGCCTTCGCGAATTCACCGAGACCTATCCCGACGTGCAGATCAGCATGCGGGTGGACGACCGCGAGCTGGATCTCGGCATGCGCGAGGCCGACTGCGCGATCCGCATGCACCCGCCGCGTCAGGCCGATCTCATCCAGCGCCATCTGCTGTCGGTGCACGTGCACGTCTTCGCGGGGCAGGACTATCTCAAGAAGTTCGGCACGCCCAAGACGGCGGCCGATCTCGACAGCCATCGCATCATCGTCTACGGCGACGATCCCAATCCGCCGTTCCCGAACGTGAACTGGCTGCTCGAGGTCGGAACGACCGGCGGGCGCCGGCGCACGCCGGCCCTGATGGTCAACAACGTTTCGGCGATCCTGCGGGCCGTCGAAAACGGGATCGGCATCGCCGCCTTCCCGGACTACATCGCGCAGCAGAGTTCGAAAATCGTGCAGATCCTGCCCGAACTCGAAGGGCCGACCTACGAGGCGTATTTCGTCTATCCGGAAGAACTCCGCAGCTCGAAGCGCATCGCCGTCTTCCGCGACTATCTGGTCCAAAAGGTCGGAGAAACGCAGTTTTAGCGGTATATTCGTAGGTATGCGAACGGTTCATGCCTCGCATGCGATTAATGCCGTTTTTTAAGGCATTCTTTAGATTATCTAGGTGAGTATTGGTGTCGCGTCGCACAAATGTGCTTCGTCGACGCTGGTCAGCCGAAAGACCTGATTTCGGCGGGTCCGGGCCTAGCGGCCCGGACGGGGTCCCCTCCGGACCCTGCGTCTCCCAGACGTGAAGCCTCCCTGTTCAACTCGCCCGGTGCGCAAGCACCGGGCGTTTTTTGTCTGTAACGCAGGCCGTGTCGCGGGCGAACCTAGGTTATGGATCGTCGTTTCGTCCTTGCCGGTCTTCTCCTCCTTCCCGTTGCATCGGCGGCGGCCGAGCCCGTCAATGCGCGCGGCGGGCTGGCGATTGGCGGCTACGACGCAGTCGCCTATTTCGGCGAAGGCCGTGCGCGGCGCGGCGCGGTCGCGCATTTCGCGGATTGGCAAGGTGCGCGCTGGCTTTTCGTCTCGCGCGAGAACCGCGACGCGTTTCTGGCGGCACCGGCCCGCTTCGCGCCACGCTACGGCGGCTATTGCGCGTACGGGATGGCGCACGGCTACAAGGCGCCGGTCGATCCGGAAGCGTGGACGATCGTCGGCGACAGGCTTTATCTGAACTACAGCCGCTCGATCCGCACGCAGTGGCTGGCCGACCGCGACGCGTTCATCGCGCGCGCGGAAACGAACTGGCCGGTCGTGTCGGCGACACGCTAGGGTGCGCGCAGGTCGAGCGACCAGTATTGCCCGACGAGATCCTTGCCGAAGCTGCGGTGGTTCTCGCTTTCCACCAGCACGAACCCCGCCTTCTCGTAGAGCTTGCGTGCGTCGACGAGGCAATCGTTCGTCCACAGGACGACCTTCGCGTAGCCGCAGGCGCGCGCGAAGGCGAGGCATTCCGCGAGCATGCGCCGGCCGAGGCCGGCCCCGCGCGCCCACGGTTCGAGATAGACGAGGCGGATCTTCG
>JAYRKO010000069.1:0-9262 GCA_041905745.1 Tagaea sp.
CCGGGCCTTCGAGCGGCATGTCCCTTCTCGTTTTCGAGCAACTGCTGAACGGGCTTCAGCTCGGCGTCATGCTGTTCCTGCTGGCGGCGGGCCTGACGCTCATCTTCGGCATCATGGGCATCATCAACCTCGCCCATGGCTCTCTCTACATGATCGGCGCCTATGCGGGCGCGCTCGCTGCCTCGTCGACGGGCTCCTTCCTTCTGGCAGTGCCGGCCGGTCTCGCCGCGGCGGCGGTCGCGGGCGTGGCGGTTGAATTCCTCGTCGTGCGGCGTCTCTACGAACGCGACCATCTCGATCAGGTGCTGGCCACCTACGGCCTCGTGCTGTTCTTCAACGAAACGGTTTCGCTCGCCTTCGGGCGCCAGCCGCTGTTCGTCGCGATTCCGGGTTTCCTTGCGGGATCGGTCCAGGTGGTGCCGGGCGTGGCCTTCTCGGTCTACCGGCTCGCAATCATCGTGTCGGGCCTGGCGCTGGCGCTCGGTCTCTACGCGCTCATCCAGCACACGCGCCTCGGCATGCTGATCCGCGCGGGCGCCACGCACCGCGAGATGGTCCGCGCGCTCGGCGTCGACATAAGGCTTCTCTATACGCTCGTCTTCGGGTTGGGCGCGGTGCTCGCGGGTTTCGCGGGCGTGATGGCCGGGCCGCTCCTGTCCGTGCAGGTGGGCATGGGCGAGCAGATATTGATCATGACGTTCGTGGTCGTCGTCGTGGGCGGCGTCGGGTCGATCCGCGGCGCGCTGTTCGGCGCGCTTCTCGTCGGCGTCGTCGACACGATGCTGCGCGCCTTCCTGCCTCATCTCGTGCGCGGACTGATGGCGAACGCGTCGGAGGCCGACGCGCTGTCCGCCGGCCTCGCGTCGATGGGCGTCTACGTACTGATGGCCGTCGTGCTGCTGCTGCGGCCGCAAGGCCTTTTCCCGGCGCGGGGCTGACGCGGATGATGCTCCCCCCGTCTTCCGGTCTGCGCGGTGCGGCGGCGCTTGCGATACTTCTGGCGGCGCTGCTTGCCCTGCCGTTCGCTGCAAATGCGCTCGGCGTGCCGGCGACGACCCCGCTCGTCACGCGCATGCTGATCTACGCGATCGCCGCGGCGAGCCTCAATCTCGTGCTCGGTTTCGGCGGCATGATCAGCTTCGGGCATGCGGCCTTCTACGGGATCGGCGGCTACACGGTCGGCATCCTGTTCCAGCACGCACGCCTGTCCGAGCCGCTGTTCGGCCTGATGCTCGGGACCGACCAGTTCCTCGTCGCCGTTCCGGCCGCGATCGTCGCGGGCGGGCTTGCCGCACTCGCAATCGGCGCGCTGGCGCTGCGCACCTCGGGCGTGCAGTTCATCATGATCACGCTCGCCTTCGCGCAGATGCTCTATTTCCTGTTCGTGGCGCTCAAATACTACGGCGGCGACGACGGGCTTATCGTGCGCCGGCGCAACGCGCTGTTCGGTCTCGACATGCGCGACGACACGACTTTCTATTTCGTCGTGCTCGCCATCGCGCTCGCGTTCTTCGCGCTCGTCTGGCGCATCGCGGGCTCGCGCTTCGGCATGGTTCTGGGCGCCATCCGCCAGAACGAGCGGCGCGTGGCGGCGATCGGCATAGCCGTCTACCGCTACAAGCTCGCCGCCTTCGCCATCGCCGGCATGGGGGCTGGGCTCGCAGGCGGCCTTTGGGCCAACTACGCGCGCTTCGTCAGCCCCGACATGCTGCACTGGACGAAGTCGGGCGAGCTGATGGTCATGGTCATCCTCGGCGGGGCGGGCACGCTGCTGGGCCCGCTCTTCGGCGCGGCCGGTCTCATCCTGCTCGAAACGGTGCTGAGCGCGTGGACCGAGCGCTGGCAGCTCTTCCTCGGGCCCATCCTGCTCGTCATCATCCTGTTCTTCCGCGGCGGGCTGTCGGGGCTCGTGTCGCTGATGGCGGAGCGCCGCAAATGAGGCCGCCGCTCCTCAAGATCGAAGGGCTCGTGAAGCGCTTCGGCGGCCTCACCGCAACCGACAACCTGTCGCTCGACGTGGCCGAAGGCGAGGTGCACGCGCTGATCGGGCCCAACGGCGCCGGCAAGACGACGATCATCAACCAGCTGACCGGCGAACTGCATCCCGACGGCGGGCGCATCGTGCTCGACGGCGAGGACATCGTCGGCCAACCGGTCCATGCGCGGGTGCGCAAGGGGCTCGCGCGGACGTTCCAGATCGTGCAGCTCATGGGCAGCTACAGCGCACTCGACCACGTGGCGCTGGCCGTGCAG
Organism: Tagaea sp.; assembly: GCA_041905745.1. Taxonomy (GTDB): domain Bacteria; phylum Pseudomonadota; class Alphaproteobacteria; order CACIAM-22H2; family CACIAM-22H2; genus Tagaea. The sequence continues at coordinate 2,254 of JAYRKO010000069.1, forward strand.
GCGCATGCGGGCCACAGCTTCCGTTTCCTTCGGTCGGCGCGCGCCGACCGGCGGCTCGTCGATCCGGCGATGGTGCTGCTCGAGCGCGTCGGGCTTTCGGCACGCGCCGACCGGCCGGTCGCAGCGCTCTCGCACGGCGAGCGCAAGCAGCTCGAACTCGCCGTCGCGCTGGCGATGGAACCGCGCCTGCTGCTGCTGGACGAGCCGATGGCGGGCCTCGGCGCCGTCGAAAGCGCGCAGATGGTGGAACTCCTGCGCTCGCTCAAGGGCAAGTTCGCACTGCTGCTGGTCGAGCACGACATGGAAGCCGTTTTCACGCTCGCCGACCGGATTTCGGTTCTCGTCGGCGGGCGGGCGATCGCGACCGGTTCGGCCGCGCAGATCCAGGCCGATCCGGCCGTGCGCACGGCGTATCTGGGCGAGGGGGACGCGTGATGCTGCGCGTTTCGAACCTCGCGGCATCCTACGGCGACAGCCAGGTGCTGTTCGGCATCGATCTTTCCATCGCGCGTGGCGAGGTCGTCACGCTGCTCGGCCGCAACGGCATGGGCAAGACGACGACGATCCGCACGATCATGGGCCTGACGCGCGCGGTCGGCGGCAAGGTCGAGTTTGCGGGTGCTGCGATCCGCGGGCGCGCGCCGGAAGCCATCGCGCGGCTGGGCGTCGGCCTCGTTCCGGAGGGACGCCAGGTCTTCCCGACGCTGACGGTGCGCGAAAATCTCGTCGCGACGGCGGCCAACCGGCTCGGCCGCAAGGATCCGTGGACGCTCGAACGCGTATGTGCGCTCTTCCCGCGTCTCAAGGAACGCTTCGGCCAGCCGGCGGGGACGCTGTCGGGCGGCGAGCAGCAGATGCTGGCGGTCGGCCGCGCGCTGATGACCAATCCCGAACTCCTGATCCTCGACGAAGCCACCGAAGGTCTGGCACCGGTCATCCGGGCCGAGATCTGGCGCTGCGTCGAATCGCTCAAGGCCGAAGGCCAGTCGATCCTGATCGTCGACAAGAACCTGAAGGTGCTGCGGCGTCTCGCCGACCGGCACTATGCGATCGAGAAGGGCCGGACCGTATGGTCGGGCACCGGCGCCGAACTCGATCGCGATGCGGAGGCGGTGCACCGATATGTCGGCGTCTGAAATCCTGAAGCTGCGCGGCGCGTCGACCAAGCCAGATCCGCTTGCCGCATTCGAGGACGCGCTGTGGCAGGCGGCCGGCGCGCTCGCTTCGGCCGGGCGTACGCCCGGCACGATGCGCGCGATGACGTGGACGGCACCCGATCCGGCGGCACTATCACCTGCTAGGCGCGTCGTCGACCGGCTCTACCGCGAGGCCTTCGGCGGCACGCGGCCGCCGGTACGCGTCGTCGCCGGCAGCGAGGTTTCGGTCGAGATCGAAGCGGCGCCGATGCCTGCGCCGGATCCCGCACCGGTATGGCACGGGCATTCGCGCATGGCGCTGATGCGCGAATACAGCCCGCGAAACCAGGTTCCCGATCTTCGCGCGATGTTCCGCCAGTGGAGCGTCGACGGCATGGCTTGGCGCGCGAAGCACGCGGCGCTCGACATCGCCTACGGCGCCACGGCGGACGAGACCTTCGATCTCTACCGGCCCGCGCGCGTCGCGCGTCCGCCGGTGTGGATGTTCATCCACGGCGGCTACTGGCAGGCGACGGGCAAGGAACAGCACGCGCAGTTCATGCAAGGTATGCTCGATGCGGGCTATGCGGTCGCCAATGTCGATTACGGCCTTGCGCCCGAGACGTCTCTGGAAAAGATCGTGGCGCAGATCGGCGCCTGCATCGACTTCATCGCGCGCTCGGGCGAGGCGCTGGGTGTGGACGCCTCGGCGATCCACGTGTCGGGCCATTCGGCCGGCGGGCATCTTGCCGCGATGATGGCCTGCCGCACCGACGGCGCGCAGGTGCGCTCGGCGCTGCTGCTGTCGGGCCTGTTCGAAATGACGCCGTTCGAGTTCCTGCCGATGGGCCGGATCGTCGGCCTCAAAGGGGCGGCCGACATCGACGCGCTGTCGCCCGCACGCCGGCCGTGCCGGGCGGCGCGCATCGGCGTGGCGTTGGGCGGGCTTGAAAGCGACGAATTCAAGTGGCAGTCGGACGAGATCGCGCGCGTGTGGAAGGCACCTTCACCGCTGCATGTTGCGGGCGCCAACCATTTCACGCTGCTCGACGGGCTCAACGCCGGCGCGCTTCTCGACCTCGCGAAGGCGACGGCGCGCTAGACGGCTTCGATCGCGAAGTCCTGCGCACCCTTCCACAGGACGAGCTTGCCTAGCGCCGGCAGGTTCTCGAGCCCCTCGGTCAGCGTGATGAAGTGGTTGCCGGCGAGCTGGCCCACCTTGCTGGCGAAGCGCACGGCGCCGTAGGCGAACAGGATCTCGGTCTCGCTGATGCCGCCCGGATAGACGATGATCTGTCCCGGTGCGGGATAGCTCGTCTGGTTCTCGTAGGGCAGGCCGAAATCGTGCTTGCCCAGCGGGATCCAGCAGGCCTCGCCGCTCCAGCGCACATGGATGATCTTGTTGCGGTAGGGCAGCAGGCTGCGGAAGACCGAGCACGTAGCCGGTGCGGCGACGGTTTCGAAGCGGCCGTGGAAGACGTACGGACCGGCGGTGATGCGGATCTTGTCCATGCTGGCTAACTCCTGGCGCGAGGCCCGACCCGACGCTATTCGGATGCCAGCCTAGCGCCGGTCAGTGGCCGCCGCCACCGCCGCCCGCGCGTTTGGGCCGCTGCATGAGCGGTGTCAGCAGGACGAGGCCGAGAAACAGCCACGTCAGCACGAAGAACACGTCGCCCAGCGACATCACGAAAGCCTGCTGGCGCACGATGGCGGCCGTCTTGCGCACGGCCGCAAGTTCGGCGTCGCTGCCCAGCCGCGCGAGACCGGCGGCGAGATTGGCGAGCGTCTCCAGCGCGCTGGCGCTGGCCCACGTCACCTGCTCGTGCAGGCGCTGCAGATGCAGGTCGGTGCGATGGTTGAGCAGCGTGTTGATTAGTGCCAGCCCCACCGCGCCGCCGAGATTGCGGGTGAGGTTGTAGAGGCCGGCCGCGTTCTTCAGCCGCTCCGGCGGCAGCGTGCCCAGGGCCAGATTGTTGATCGGCACCATGGCCGACATGATGCCCACGCCGCGCAGGATCTGCGGCACGAGCAGTTCCCAGAAATCCCAGTCGACCGTGATGGCGGAAGCCTGCAGCGTGCCGACCGAAAACATCGCGAAGCCGCAGGCGATCATCGCGCGCGGATCGACCTTGCCCATGAGCCGGCCGGTGATGGGCGCGGTGAAGAACATGCACAAGCCCGTCACGAACATCGTCTCGCCGATCTGCAGCGCCGACAGGCCGCGCACGCGTGCGAGATAGACGGGATAGAGGTAGGTGAGGCCGTAAAGCCCGATCCCCATCACGAAAGAGCAGACGGAGCCCGCCCAGAAATTGCGGTCGAAAAACGCGGTCAGGTCGACGATGGGGCGCTCGACAGTCAGCGTGCGCCAGAAGAAGACGGCGCCACCGCAGGCGGCCGCGATGCCGGCCATGACGATCAGCTCGCTTTCGAGCCAGTCCTTTGCCGGGCCTTCTTCGAGGAAGTATTCGAGCGAGCCGAGGAAGACGGCCATCGACAGCAGGCCCAGCCAGTCGAAATTCTCGAGCAGCGAGGGATCGCCGCGGTCGAAATCGACGAGGATCCATACCGATGCCGTGACGAGGATGCCCGGCACGATGTTCACGAGGAACAGCCAGTGCCACGAGAAGAGGTCGGTGAGATAGCCGCCGACCGTGGGGCCGATCGTGGGGGCGAGCGTGGCGACGAGGCCGATGACGGGCGCGATCAGCGCCTGCCGGCTGCGCGGGAAGATCAGGTAGGAAGACGCGAAGACGGTCGGGATCATGCCGCCGCCGATGAAGCCCTGCAGCGTGCGCCAGATGATCATCTCGTTGAGCGACGTGGCGTTGGCGCAGAGCAGGCTCATCAGCGTGAAGCCGCCGGCCGAGATCGTGAAGACGACGCGGGTGGAGAAGGCGCGGCTGAGGAAGCCCGAAAGCGGGATCATGATGACTTCCGCGATCAGATAGCTCGTCTGTACCCAGGCGATCTCCTCGGCGCTTGCGGACAGGCCGGCCTGTATTTCGGAAAGCGAGGCCGAGACGATCTGGATGTCGAGGATCGCCATGAACATGCCGAACACCATCGCGACGAACGCGACGACGCGCCGCGGATCGAGGCGATCCGCCTGCGCGGGTGCGGCGGGCGCGTTCAAGGCGCTGCGGGGCCGCCGCGCGTGCGCACGCCCGCGACGACCGACATGCCCGGCCGCAGGCGGCCTTCGCGCGCGATCTCGGCGGGCACGGCGATGCGCACCGGCACGCGCTGGACGATCTTGGTGAAGTTGCCGGTCGCGTTCTCCGGCGGCAGCAGCGAGAACTCGGACCCCGACGCGGGTGCGATCGAGACGAGCGTGCCGCGGATCGTGCGGTCGGGATAGGCGTCGACCTTGATGTCGACGGGTTGCCCCGGCTTCAGGTCGGCCAACTGCGTTTCCTTGAAATTCGCCTGCACGTAGACGCCGCCCAGCGGCACCAACGCCATCAGCCGCGTTCCGGGCTGCACGTACTGGCCGGGCTGGGCCGCGCGGTTGCCGACCGTACCGTCGAACGGCGCGCGCACGACGGCGAACGAAAGGTCGCGTTCGGCGCGCTGCAGGGCGGTGTCGAGTTCGCGGCGCTGGCTTTCCGCTTCCGCCTGCTGGGCGCGCAGGACGTCCATCGCGGCATTGGCGGCTTCCACGCCGGCGCGCGCGCCCGCGACGCCGGCAAGCGCCCGGTCGCGGTCGGCGCGCGCCTGATCGAGCGCCGCGACCGAACCGTTGCCGGAGCGGGCGAGCTGCTCGGCGCGATTGAAGGCGACGTTGGCGCGCGCGACTTCGGCCTGCGCGGCGGCGAGCTGGGCGACGGCCTGTTCGATCGCCGCGCGCTGGGCGCCGGTCTGGCGGCCGATGCGCGCGAGTGTTGCGTCCTGCGTGGCGATGCGGTCGCGGGCGCCGGCGACCGCAAGGGCGTAGTCGCCGTCGTCGAGACGCACCAGCACGTCGCCGGCCTTGACCGGCGTGTTGTCCGCAACCTCGACCGCGGCGACGAGACCGGAAACCTTCGCCGCGACGATCGACTGATCGGCCTTCACGTAGGCATCGTCGGTCGAGACGACGAAGCGCCCGTCGACGAACCAGTCGATACCTTTCCAGCCGCCGTAGCCGAGCGCGAGTGCCAGCACGGCGACCAAAACCAGGCGCTTGCGCGGGGCGCGCGCCGGCGGCGGCGGCGCCATTTCGCCGGCGGTCGGCGTCGGCGGCTCGGGTCGCAGCTTCGCGCGTTCGTTGTCCATTTTCATATTCGCGTCGATCCTCGGCCCTGGGGGCGGCCGCAGTGTCTTGACAATTGAAGTGGCGGTATTCAAATTGAACCGAACGGTTCGGTCAATATATTTGTCGCTCGGGGATCTGAATGCCGACGCAGGACAGTCTTGCCGCCGCAAACGACGCGGCATCGGATACCGCGAAACGCCGTCAAATCCTGGAAGGCGCTCGCGAAATCTTCATGCGCGAAGGATTCGACGGGGCCAGCATGAACGACATCACGCGCGCGGCCGGCGTCTCGAAGGGAACCGTCTATGCCTACTTCCCGTCGAAGGAAGCGCTTTTCGAAGCGCTGATCCGCGAGGACCGCCGTGCGCAGGCCGAGCGGCTCTGCACATTCGATGCGGAGAACCACGACGTGGCCAGCGTGCTGCGCGAATTCGGCACGAAACTCATGGATGCGATGTCGAGCCCCGGCAAAATGGCGCATCTGCGCACGGTCATCGCGGCGGCGGCGAAGTTTCCGGCGATCGGTCGGGCGTTCTACGAGGCGGGCCCCGGCTTCGGCGTCGGCCGGCTGGCCGCGTATCTTGCCCGGCAGGCGCAGGCCGGCCATCTGGTCGTTGCGGATGCCGAGCGCGCGGCATTCCATTTCATCGAACTGTGCCAATCGAAGCACATGAAGCAGATGCTGTTCTGCGTCGTCGAGCGGCCCGATGCCGGGGAACTTGCCCGCTCGGTCGATGCGGCGGTCGACGTCTTCATGGCGGCCTACGGACCGCAACGGCGCTAAAGCGCGCTTCAAGTTTTCCTTGTGCCATGAGCGCGCCTTGGGCGCGCATGAGTGTGCGTTTGCCGGTGCGAACGCATGGCAGAATTCTTGCTCCCGCTGCTAACATCGTATCGTAGTGCAGATCCTTGCGAAGGACTGCACCGCGAGGGACCGGAGCGCGATGTCAGCTACCCCCACCACGCAATTGCCGCCGCCTGCGCCGTTCGCCTGGCGTCGCGTGTTCGATGCGGCGCAGTTCGTCGCGTTCGCGTCGTGTCTGGTGTGGGCCGCGGTCTACGGCGCGGGCCGCATGGGTTATAATTGGCAGTGGTACCGCGTACCGCGCTATTTCGTGCGCGAAATCGACGGCGAATACTACGCGGGCCCGCTCGCGAAAGGATTGCTCGTCACAATCGAGATCAGCGCGCTTGCGCTCGTCCTCACCGTCGTCATCGGCCTGTTCGCCGCGATCCTGCGTCAGTCCGGTTCGATCGCCGGCGGCGGTCTCGTTCGCGTCTATGTCGAGGCGATACGCAACACCCCGCTGCTCGTGCAGCTCTATCTCTTCTATTTCGTGCTGGCGCCCATCCTCGGCGTCGACCGCTACTGGACGGGCATCCTGTGCCTCGCCGTTTTCGAGGGCGCCTTCGCGGCCGAAATCTTCCGCGCGGGCATCGAGGCGGTCCCGAAGGGCCAATGGGAGGCCGCGCGCAGCCTCGGCCTGCCGACGGCACGCATCTATCGCCATGTCGTGCTTCCGCAGGCGCTGCGCCTCGTGCTGCCGCCGCTCACGGGCCTGTCGGTATCGCTCGTGAAGCACTCGGCCATCGTCAGCGTGATCGCGGTCTTCGACCTGACGAACGAAGGCCG
>JAYRKO010000695.1:0-1771 GCA_041905745.1 Tagaea sp.
GCCGATCCGACGCGGATCCGGCTTGTCAGGCCGGCGATGCGGCCGATCAGGATTTCGGGGGCGGTGCCGGCGAAGCCGGGGGCGCTATGATGCTCGGCGAGCCAGTAGCGCGCATAGCCGAGGCGTTCGGCCAATTGCGCAAGCTCGAGGGTGTTTGCGAGCGCCTGGGCCGGCGTGCTGCCGGCGGCGATGGGGGACTGGTCGAGGACGCCCAGCCGGAGGGGCCGTTGAATCATCCCCGGAGCGTAACCATCTGGGAACGGTCTTTCCACAATCCGGATCGCGCATGGACCTAAGTGCAATTCTCGAACTGATCCGCAGTCACGGCGACGTCGTCTACGGCATGATCGCCGCCTATGCGGCGTCGAATTCCCTGCTGCTGCCGCTATTCGCCGGATACGCGGTCCATCTGGAGGTACTCGCCTTCTGGCCGACGGTGGCGTGCGTGTGGATCGGCGGCGTCGTGGGCGACGAGATCCGCTTCGAAATCGGCCGCAGGTTCGGCGTCACGCTTTTCGAGGCGATGCCGCGCGTACGCAAAGGAGTGGAAACGGCGGCTCGGCTCGCCGACCGGCACCAGATCTGGATGGCGTTCGCCTACCGCTATCCGCATCTCGTACGCGGGTTCGGCGGCTTCGCATTCGGCATGTCGCGCATTTCGCGACTGCGGTTTTCCGTCCTGAACGTGCTTTCGGCGGGTGTCTGGGCGCCCGTGCTTGTGGGTGCCGGTTTCGGCTTCGGCCATCTTTCCGAGCAGGCTCTCGGCGACGCCGCAGGACAGGTCTCGCTTGTCCTGCTGATCGCGTTCCTCGCCATTGCCTGGCTGCTCGCGCGGCGCCTCGACGCGACGCTGCCGGTCGAAACGGTTCAGGGGAAGCGCGACAGCGCGTAGTCGCACAGCGAGCGATAGACGGCGCGCAGGAACGGGCTGGAAATTTCGAGTGGCCCGCCCTTGTCGCGCGGATCGAGCGCAATCCGCACCGCGGCAAGGTCACCCGCGCGCTCGCGCGGGAATTCGCCGTCTGGCCAGGTGGCGCGCGCGGGAACCGCGCGGATGAATGCCATCAAGACGCGGATGCGCGCGACCAGCTCGGGCGACGCATTCTGGATATGGGTGTCGAGCTGCGCCGACGATACCGCCACGCACACGGTGTTTTCCAGCGCGCGCGCGGTTGCCGAGCGTGGCATCCCGTCGATGAGTGCGAGTTCGCCGAACAGCGCGCCAGCTCCGAGCCGGGCGATTTCGACCTCGGGCGGCGAATCGCTTTCGATTTCCTGATGGATCGCCACGCGGCCCGGCTCGATCACGTCTGCCTTGGTGCTGATGCGTTTTGCAGGCATTTCGCCCGTTGCCTGGACGATCGTGACCAGCCCGGATTCGATAAGGAACGCGTTGTCGCCCGGATCACCCTCCCGGAAAATTTGCGCTCCCGCCGGAAAGCGGAACCGCAGGAGTTTGGGCCCTTGCGTGACGACGAAATCGCGCAGGGCGCCATCGACGCTTTTCAGCGTCATCACGATCTTTCGCTCGAATCTCGGCCTTTCGCTCATCGGAGAGCGCGCGGCCTGCGCAGGGGGGTCATACCGGCAAATGTAGCTACTCTTTGCAAATCGCAAAGCCAAAATTCATCTGCCGGAAAATTCCCTAGATCGCCTTGTCGAGGCCCGACGTCCCGCGCGTGTCCGCACCGTTCAGATTCGCCTCGCGCAGATCGGCGCCCGAAAAGTCGCAATCGAGCAGGATCGAATCCGAAAGATCGGCGCCGCGCAG
>JAYRKO010000696.1:0-1767 GCA_041905745.1 Tagaea sp.
TCGCCGAGCGCCCAGACGCCGTGGCCTTCGGCGACCAGCGCGATCGACCGGTTGACGGCGACCGGCTTCAGGTGGCGCACGACGTCTTCGACCGAGCGGGCGGCATCGATGCGCACGATGTCGACGCGCCGCCGCCCCTGGTCGATCGCGGAGAAATCGATGATGTCGCCGATGAGGTTGCGCAGGTGCTCGCCGCTGGCCGCGATGTCGCGCGCGTATTCGCGGTATTTGGGATGCGCCGGCCCGAAGGTCGCGTCCGCCAGGATTTGCGCGAAGCCGACGATGGCATTGAGCGGCGTGCGCAGCTCGTGGTTCATGTTGGCGATGAAGATGCCGCGTTCGTCGGACTCGAACTGCAGGCGCGCCTTGGCCCCGGCAAGTTCGGCATTGGCGCGCGCCAAAGCATTGGCGTAGCGCGTCGACGTCCATGCGTAGCCGATCGCCATGACGAGCGTCAGCGTCGCGATGGCGAGAACGGGCCAGTAGATGCGCACCGCCTCCTGCACGGCCGGTCGGAATTCGGCCGTGTAGACGAGGACGAGCGGCAGCGGCTGCAGGCCGAGGAAGACCGTCACCGCTTCGGTCCCGCCGGCGCCGAGCGTCTGGCGGATGCGCCCGAAGCTGGACGCGGGATATCGCCGCCACAGCTCTTCGGCCGGCGTCTCGACGATCCCCACGGCCGCCTCCGCCGGATACTGCGCGACCGGCAGGCCGTCGTTGCGGAAAATCGCGACCCGGTCGCTGGCACGCTGGCGCAGCGTCATCAGATAGTCGGTCAGCACGCTTGCGGGAATGTTGACCGCGACGATCGCCTTCGGCTCCCCGTCCGCGCCCGCAACGGCACGCGAAACCGTCAGGGCCCGCCTGCCGCCCGTGGCGCCGATCGACAGCGCCACGTCGCGGAAGGGATCGACCGCGAGGGCGCGAGTTGCCGCGAAGCGCGCCGGGCCGACATGATGGCGGAAGAATTCCTGTTCGTTCGCAAGCGGACGCTCGGGATCGAGCGCGTGGCGCCCGTCGATGCGCCACACGTCGACGGCGACGCCGTCGGCGGCGTGTTCGGGCGGTGCCTTCGCGGCCGCCGCAAGGCGCTCGGCCGGAACTTCGTCGGGCGTCCGGCCGTCGAGCACGCGCATCACGGGCACCATCAGCAGGTCCGCGCGCGCGACGAGTTGGGCAAGGAACGTGTCGCCCGACAGCAGGCTGCGTTCGATCGCTGCGGCGCGGAATTCCGAGAACGCTTCGCCGAAGGCGCGCTCGCGCTCGTGGATCCAGCTTGCGGTCCCGAGAACCGCGCAGACGAGAAAGATGCACAGGACCGCGGCGCCGACATTGTGGGACTTCGCGGATGCCCGGCTCTCGATCGCTTCTGCGCCTTCGAGGCCTGCGACCTGGATCGTGGGGGGCGTATATGTCACCGGTGGTTCTCCGGCCAACCGAGGTCGAGCCCGGTAATGCCAGAAGACCTTTAAAGATGCAATTGCAGAAAGATTTATACTCTACAGTAGTATGAATGCAATCGATGCGGTGGTCTCGACCGACCCGAATTCGACAATTGACGGCCGCGGGGGGCGATGGTTAGGGTCTCCCCAAGCTGCGGGTTGAACAGGGACGCGCTGCTTGAATAAGGAACCGCCCGATTGACGCCGAAGATGCGCTCGGGCGGTTCTGCTTTTCGGGGGAAAGAATGAGCGGTCGATTTCCACGATTCGACACACTTTCTCTGCATGCGGGCCAGCAGCCCGATCCCGCGACCGGCGCGCGCGC
>JAYRKO010000697.1:0-1766 GCA_041905745.1 Tagaea sp.
TTGACGCCTTGCTTTTGCCGCGATTTTCCCTAAATGAAGGGCGCCCGCGGGGAAGCCTCCGGCGGGCCAATACGGACGGGGAAAGATCCGGCATGTCGGCAATGATCGAAATCCGGGGCCTGAAGAAACATTTCGGCCCGATCCGCGCGGTGGAGGACGTCTCGTTCGACGTTGCGCGCGGCGAAGTCCTCGGCTTCCTGGGCCCCAACGGGGCCGGCAAGTCGACGACCATGAAGATGATCACCGGGTTCCTGGCGCCCAGTGCGGGTACGGCCAAGGTCTGCGGCTTCGACGTGGAGACGCACGGGATCGAGGCGCGCAAGCGCATCGGCTACCTGCCCGAAGGGGCCCCCGCCTATCCCGACATGACGGCCGCCGCCTTCCTCGACTGGGTCGCCGCCATCCGCGGCTTCGACGGGGCCGAGCGCGCCAAGCGCGTGGCCCGCGCGGTCGAGCGCACGCAGCTCGCCGACATCCTCCTCCAGCCGATCGACACGCTCTCGAAGGGCTTCAAGCGCCGCGTGGGCCTCGCGCAGGCGCTGCTGCACGAGCCCGAGGTGCTGATCCTCGACGAGCCGACCGACGGCCTCGACCCCAACCAGAAGCACGAGGTGCGCGGCCTCATCCGCTCGATGGCGGCCGACCGCGCCATCGTCATCTCGACCCACATCCTCGAGGAGGTCGACGCGATCTGCTCGCGCGCGGTCGTCATCGCGCGCGGCCGCGTGCTCGCCGACGGCACGCCCGAGGCGCTGGAGAAGCGCTCGCGCTGGCACTGCGCGGTGTCGTTCGTCGTGCCGGCGGCGGAAACCGACAGGCTCAAGTCGGCGCTGGCGGCCCACCCCGACGTCGGCGGCTTCGAGCGTGCGGACGGCGAAGGCGGGCTTGCGATGCTGACCGCCTTCCCCAAAGCGGGCAAGCCGATGCTGGCGGAGCTTGGTGCGCTCGCGCGCGGCACGGGTATCCGCATCGACGAGATCCGCGAGGAGCGCGGCCGCCTCGACGAGGTGTTCCGCACGATCACGACCGGCCCCGCCACCAAGAACACCGCGAATTGAGGCGGACGAACATGCGCAACATCCGGCACATCTTCCGGCGCGAACTCGGCGGCTATTTCGCCACCCCCGTCGCCTCCGTATTCCTGGTGATCTTCCTCGTGCTCGCCAGCGCCTTCACGTTCTATCTGGGCAATTTCTTCGAGCGCGGGCAGGCCGACCTGCAGTCGTTCTTCACGTTCCACCCGTGGCTCTACCTGTTCCTGATCCCGGCGATCTCGATGCGCCTGTGGTCGGAGGAACGCCGGCAGGGCACGATCGAGCTGTTCCTGACGCTACCCGTGACGGTGGGCGAAGCGGTCGTGGGCAAGTTCCTCGCGGCGTGGGCTTTCGTGGCCATCGCGCTGGCGCTGACCTTCCCGCTGTGGATCACGGTCAACGTGCTGGGCAACCCCGACAACGGCGTCATCCTCGCGGGCTATGTGGGCTCGCTCCTGATGAGTGCCGGCTACCTCGCGATCGGCGCGTGCGTCTCGGCCACGACCAAGAGCCAGGTCATCGCCTTCGTCGTGGCGGCGGCGGCGTGCTTCGTCTTCACCGTTTCCGGTTCGCCGCTGGTGCTGTCGTTCTTCGGCGGCTGGGCACCGGCGGGCGTGGTCGACACGGTCGCGCGCTTCTCGTTCCTCACGCATTTCAACGCGATCTCGCGCGGCGTCATCGATGCGCGCGACCTCGTCTATTTCGCGAGCCTCGTGGCCTTCTTCCTGTTCG
>JAYRKO010000698.1:0-1765 GCA_041905745.1 Tagaea sp.
TCCGGCCAGATGTCCGATTGGGTCGACTACGTGTACATCCGCAACAATCCCGCGGGACCGCATCGCGAATGGTTCCACCATGTCACGGGTTGCCGCGCATGGCTCGAAGTGACGCGCGACACGCGCACGCACGCGATCCTCGGCGTCCGCACGGCGGCGGAGGCGAAGAAGTCGTGAGCCAGCCCTTCCGCAACACGACCGGCGGTCTCGTCGACCGCGGCACGGCTCTCCGCTTCGAGTTCGACGGACGCAGCTATGCCGGCCATCGCGGCGACACGCTCGCGTCGGCGCTCCTCGCCAACGGCGTGCGCCTGGTCGGACGCTCGTTCAAGTACCATCGCCCGCGCGGCATTCTCGCGTCCGGCGCCGAAGAGCCCAACGCGCTGGTCGAACTCCGGACGGGTGCCCGGCGCGAGCCGAATACGCGTGCGACGCAGATCGAGCTTTACGACGGGCTTCTCGCCCGATCGCAGAATCGCTGGCCGTCGCTTGCCTTCGACGTCATGGGGATCAACGCCCATGTCGGCCCGCTGTTCGCGGCGGGCTTCTACTACAAGACCTTCATGTGGCCGGCGGCGTTCTGGGAAAAGCTCTACGAGCCGATGATCCGACGCGCCGCGGGTCTCGGGCGCGCCGCAGGGATCGACGATCCGGATCGCTACGAGAAGGCGTCCTGCCATTGCGACGTGCTGGTGATCGGGTCCGGGCCGGCCGGCCTCATGGCGGCGCTCGCTGCGGGGCGCGCGGGCGCGCGCGTCGTGCTGGTCGAACAGGATTTCCGTCTGGGCGGCCGACTGCTCGACGAACGACAGGAAATCGACGGCCGCCCCGCGCACGAATGGCTTGTGCAGGCGACGGCGGAACTCGAAGCGATGGCCGATGTCCGCATCCTGCGGCGCACGACGCTTTTCGGCAGCTACGACCAGAAAGCGTTCGTCGCGGTCGAGCGCGTCAACGACCATCTGCCCGTCCCGGCGCCGCATCAGGCGCGACAGCGGGCTTGGCGCATATTCGCGCGCGCAACCGTGCTGTGCGCCGGTGCCATCGAACGACCCGTCGTCTTCGGCAACAACGACCTGCCCGGCGTGATGCTTGCGGGCGCCGCGCGCGCCTACGCCAATCGTTACGCCGTGCGCGCCGGCAATCGCGCGGTCGTTTTTGCAGGCAACGACAGTGCCGCGGCAACCGCAACCGATCTAGCGGCATCCGGCGTCTCCATCGTCGCCATCGTCGATCCGCGGCCGGAATCGAGCGCCGCCATGCAGAAAGCCGCCGCGAAGGCCGGCGCGACGCTTCTGGCCGGACACGCCGTGCGCCGTGCGCTCGGCAATCGACACGGCGTGCAGGCCGTCGAAATCGAGGGGCCGGGCGGCGCCCGCAATCTCGAATGCGATCTCGTCGCCATGTCGGGCGGCTGGAATCCGACCGTCCACATCGCTTCGCATCTCGGCCACAAGCCGGCCTGGAATCCGCAACTTGGCGCTTTTGTCGCGCAATCGCTGCCCGAAGGCATGCAAGTCGCAGGTGCCGCAAACGGCGCCTTCGCACTTGCGGCGGCGCTTGAATCGGGTGCCGCCTGCGGCAATGCCGCTGCCGAAGCGACGGGCTTCGCGTCAAGCAGGTCCGCTGCACCCACTACCGCAACCGAGCCCACCGCAGGTACGCCGCTGTGGCGCGTCAGGAACGCGAAGGGCAAGGCGTTCGTCGATTTCCAGCACGACGTGACGGCTGACGACGTCGCTCTCGCCGAACGCGAAGGGTACCG
>JAYRKO010000699.1:0-1762 GCA_041905745.1 Tagaea sp.
TCACCGGCTCTGCTGACCCCGGCGTTGCCGCCGGGCGCTCGCGGGCTGATGCGGTCCGAAGGCCGCAATCACCGCCGGTGGGGAATTCCGCCCCGCCCCGAGAACGCGGCCGCCCGTCCGGGCGGCCGGGGACGACTATGGCGCGGCGGCGGCCAGTTCTTCAAGCGGCCAGCGCGGGCGGCAGGCGGTGTCGAGCGGCGAATCGAGCCCGCGCGCGAAGCGTTCGAGCCCGGCCCACGCGATCATCGCGGCGTTGTCGGTGCAAAGGCGCAGCGGCGGCGCTGCCAGCGCGAGGCCCGCCCCTTCCGCAACGCGCACGAGCCGTTCGCGCAGCGCCTTGTTGGCGGCGACCCCGCCCGCCACGACCAGATGCCGCCCGGCGGGAAAATCGCGCGCGAACGCCTTCGCGGCATTGGCCGTGCGGTCGGCGATCGCGTCGGCGACGGCCATCTGGAACGAGGCGGCGATGTCGGCGGTCGCGCGCGCGTCGGGCGTGCCGAGGCGATCGACGATCTGGCGCACGGCGGTCTTGAGGCCGGCGAAGGAAAAATCGCAGCCCGGCCGGCCGGCGAGCGGGCGGGGCAGCGCGAAGCGTGCGGGGTCGCCCTCGCGCGCGAGCTTTTCCACCGCCGGGCCGCCGGGATAGCCGAGGCCGAGCAGCTTGGCGACCTTGTCGAAGGCCTCGCCCACCGCGTCGTCGAGCGTCGTGCCGAGCCGGCGGTAGCGGCCGACATCCTCGACCGCGAGAAGCTGGCAGTGCCCGCCCGAAACGAGCAGCAGCAGGTAGGGGAACGGCACGGCATCGGACAGGCGCGCGGACAGCGCATGGCCTTCCAGATGGTTGACCGACACGAACGGCAGCCCGCGCGCGAGTGCGGCTCCCTTGGCGAAGGTTGCACCCACGATGACGCCGCCGATGAGGCCCGGCCCCGTCGTCGCGGCGATCGCGTCGACCGCCTCCCAGCCGCACCCGGCATCGGCGAAGGTGCCGCGCACGAGGTCTTCCAGATGCGCCAGATGCGCGCGCGCGGCGATCTCGGGCACGATGCCGCCGTAGGGCGCGTGCTCGCGCGTCTGCGACAGCACGCGTTCGGCGCGCACATTGCGCGCGTCGTCGACGAGGGCCGCGGCCGTTTCGTCGCAGCTCGTCTCGATGCCCAGGACCAGCGTCATGCGGGGGCGGTTTACAGCATCCCGCGTGCGGCCGAAAGCGCCCTTGCGAGCGGACGCGCCGGCACGCGATAAAGGGCTAGCATGGCACAGGTTTCGCAAATTCTGCGCATCGGCACGCGCGGCTCGCCGCTGGCGCTCTGGCAGGCGAACGAGACGAAGCGGCTGCTCGCCGCCGCGCACCCGGCGCTGGCCGCTCCCGAGGCGATCGAGATCCGCGTGATCCGCACGACGGGCGACCGCATCCAGGACCGCACGCTGGCCGAGGCCGGCGGCAAGGGCCTGTTCACGAAGGAGATCGAGGAGGCGTTGGTTGCCGGCGAGATCGATCTTGCCGTCCACTCGATGAAGGACGTGCCGACCTGGCTGCCCGACGGGCTCGGCATCGTGGCACTCCTCGAGCGCGAGGATCCGCGCGACGCGCTGATTGCACCGCCGAGCGTGGCGAAGATCGCCGACCTGCGCGAAGGGGCGGTCGTGGGCACGGCCTCATTGCGGCGGGGCGCGCAGCTTCTCGCCCGCCGGCCCGACGTGAAGGTCGTGCCGTTGCGCGGCAACGTCGATACGCGGCTGGCCAAGGTCGAACGCGGCG
>JAYRKO010000700.1:0-1755 GCA_041905745.1 Tagaea sp.
AGTCGAGCTTGTCGACGCCGAACCACTTGGCCTTGAGCGCGTAGTAGCGGTGCGACAGGCGCGGATACGACGCGCGCACGGCGGAGACGAGCGCTTCGACGACCTCGTCCTCGACGCGGTTGGCGAGATTGCGCGAGGAGATCGGGCGCGGATAGTTGCGCCACCTGTCCTCGATCTCCTTGTCCTTGATGAGCGTGTTGGTGATCAGCGCGAACAGGCGCGAATTGTCGCCCAGCGTCTTGCCCACGGCCTTGGCGGCGGTCTTGCGCACCTTGCCGTCGCGGTCGGACAGCAGATGCAGCGCCTCGGCCGAGGTGAGCTTCTTGCCGTCCACGTCGAAGCGCAGACCGGCCATCGTCTCGTCGAACAGGCGCGTCCACGCGGCGCGGCCGGCGACGTATTTCTCGTGCAGCAGCTTTTCCATGTCGTCGGCAAGCTGGTGCGGGCGGAAGGCGCGCAGGTCGCGCAGCCACGGCGCGTATTTCTTCAGCGCCGGATCGGCGAGCTTGGCGTCGAGATCGGCTTCGGAAAGGCGGTTGAGTTCGAGGGTGAAGAACAGCGTGCGCGAGGAGATCGCGTTCACCCGCTCCTGGATACCCTGGTAGAACTTCGCGATCGCCGGATCGGCCTGGTCGGCCGCGTAGGTGAGATCGGCGAAGCTCGTCATGCGCGCGAGCCGTTCTTCCAGCGCCTCGTACGCGGCGACGGCCGCACCCAGCGCCTTGCCGTCGAGGCCCGCGAGCTTCTCGGCGTATTTCGCGGCGAAGGCCTTCGCGTCCGCTTCGGCCGTGTCGAGCGCCTTGGCCAGTTCGGGCGAGTCGCGCCCCGGAAACAGGTCCGACAGGTTCCAGACGGGCAATTCGGCGGTCGCGGCGGCGGATTTCGGGGGCATGGCGGGGTTCCGGGTCTTGTCGCGGAAGGCGTCCCCTAGCATATAAGTCCAACGGACCGGCGCGCCAAGCGCCGGCGGGGAGACGCCGGAAACGATGTTCGACTACGCCAACTGCCCGAATCTCGTGCGGATGTTCCTCGATGCGGCCGGTCGCGAGGGCGCGCGGCCCTATCTGGTCGCCCGGGACGGCGCGCACTGGAAGGAATGGTCGTGGGCCGAGGTCGAGCGGCAGGTGCGCCTGATGGCGCGCGGGCTCGCCGCACTCGGCGTCAGGCGCGGCGACCGGATCGCGCTCGTCTCGGAAAACCGGCCGGAATGGATCGTCGCCGACCTCGCCATCATGGCGGCGGGCGCGATCACGGTGCCGGCCTATGCGACCAACACGGTCGAGGACCACCGCTACATCTTCTCGAACGTGCAGGCGCGCGGCGTCGTCGCGTCGGGCGCGCTTGCGAAGAAGGCGATCGAGGCCGCGCGCCAGTCGGGCCCGCAATGCGGCTTCGTCGTCGCGATGGAGCAGCCCTCGCTGGGCCAGCATCCGGGCGTCGACGTGCATGCGTGGGCGGACGTGCTGGCAAAGGGTGCGGCCGCACCCGACACGTTCGACGCCGGCGTCGCGGCGCTCGCGCGCGGCGACGTCGCCTGCGTCATCCACACCTCGGGCACGGGCGGCAACCCGCGCGGCGTCATGCTCTCGCACGGCGCGATCCTGACGAATGCGGAGGGTGCGGCCGAAGTGCTGAAGCTGCTCGACCCGACGCGCGAGCGGTTCCTGAGCTTCCTGCCGCTGTCGCATTCCTACGAGCACACGGTCTCGGTCGGCTTCGCCACGTCGATCGGCGCGGAGATCTGGTTCGCCGAAA
>JAYRKO010000701.1:0-1750 GCA_041905745.1 Tagaea sp.
GGGAATATGTCCGCCCCGAAGGCCGGCGCGCGGTTCGGGCGCGGTGCCGGCAAAACGACCGGCTGCGCGCGCGTCGACGATTTGGCTGGCGCGCGAGGACAATTCGCCCACGACGTCGTCCTTGCTGCGCACAAGCGCAGGGCGGGGTGCCGACTTGAAGCGCCGGGGCGCGATCGCGACCTTTCCGCTCTGGACCGGGCGCCCTTCGCGCGTCCATTTCGGAAATCCACCGTCGAGAACAGATACGAGATCGTGGCCGAAATGCCGGAACATCCACCAGACGCGCGCGGCACTCATCAGGCCGTAGGCGTCGTAGACGACGACATGGGTCTGGTTGTCGATCCCCATTGCGCCGACCGCCTCGGCGAATGCATCCGCCGTCGGCAGCATGTGCGGAAGGTCGCTCGAATGGTCGCTGACCGCTTCGATATCGAAGAATGCCGCACCCGGAATGTGGCCTGCCTCGAACTCGGCGCCAGCATCGCGCTTGGCCGCCGGCAGATGATAGGAACCGTCGAGAACGCGGATGGCGGCGTCGCCGAGGCGCTCGGCGAGCCAGTCCGTGGCGATGAGAGCCGGATGCGTCATGCGTTCACCTTCTCGAAGGGCGTCGGAACCGGGATCGGCGCGGCGGCGTCGAGCCATTGCGGAACCGGCAGGTTCTTGGCGCGCAGGAATTCCGGGTTGAACAGCTTGGATGCGTAGCGCGCACCGCCGTCGCAGAGGATCGTGACGATCGTGTGGCCGGGGCCCATCGCGCGCGCCATCTCGATGGCGCCCGCGACATTGATGCCGCTCGACGCGCCGACGAAAAGACCTTCCTCGATCAGCAGATCGAACACGATCTGGACGGCCTGCGCGTCGGCGATGCGGAACGCGTGGTCGACCTTCAGTCCTTCGAGATTCTTCGTGATGCGGCCCTGACCGATGCCTTCGGTGATCGAACTGCCTTCCGACTTGAGCGCGCCGCTCGTGAAATAGCTGTAGAGGGCCGCACCGTGCGGATCAGCGAGGCCGATCTTCACGCCCGGCTTCGCGGCCCGCAGCGCCGCCGCGGTTCCCGCCAGCGTCCCGCCGGAACCGACTGCGCAGATGAAGCCGTCGACCTTGCCGTCCGTCTGGCGGAATATCTCGGGCCCCGTCGTGCGGACATGCGCCTCGCGGTTCGCGACGTTGTCGAACTGGTTGGCCCAAAGGGCGCCGGCCGGATTGGCGCGGCCGATTTCCTCGGCAAGCCGCCCCGAGACTTTCACGTAGTTGTTCGGGTTCGCGTAGGGCACGGCGGGCACGAGGCGGAGTTCCGCACCGATGAGCTTGAGGAAGTCCTTCTTCTCCTGGCTTTGCGTGTCGGGCATCACGATGACGCTGCGATAGCCGCGCGCGTTGCCCACGAGCGCCAGACCGATGCCGGTATTGCCGGCAGTCCCCTCGACGATGACGCCGCCGGGCTTGAGGAGGCCCTTCTCCTCGGCGTCGAGAATCATCTGCAGCGCGGCGCGGTCCTTGACCGAACCGCCCGGATTGAGGAATTCGGCCTTTGCGAGGATTTCGCAGCCCGTCTCGGCGCTCGCCTTGCGGAGCCGAATGAGCGGCGTATTGCCGATGGCGCCCACGAACCCGTTCCTGATGTCGCTCACGCACGCTTCTCCCATCTGGCGCGCAGGCCGGTGCGATTGAGCGCCAGCCATTGCAGGGTCATCACGGTAAATGAACTGCCGATCCTTCTGCCATCGAAGAATGAGGCGAAGGC
>JAYRKO010000702.1:0-1749 GCA_041905745.1 Tagaea sp.
GCGAAGTTGCGGTTGCCGGCGGCAAGTGCCGCCGCGAGCGCCGCTTCGCGCGTGAGGCCCAGCCGGCGTGCGAATGGCAGCAGCAGCGCCGCCGCCAGTCCCTGAAGGCCGAAATTCGTCGCGAACGCGGCCGCCAGATAGAGCGCCACCTTCGCCGGCTCGCCCGCGATGCGCACGGCAAGCCCGTCGGCCGCGCCGAAGGCGAACAGCACCAGTGCGAGCACGCCCGCCCCGCCGAAAGCGGCGTCGTGGCGTGCGACACCTTCGGGCCCGAGGATGCGCCGCACGAGCCAGGCCGCGAGGAAGGCGCCGCCCACGAGCCCTGCAAGCCGCGCCATCAGTTCGCCCGCCCCCAGATCAATCGTCACGCCAAGCAGCCAGGCGGCAAGCGGCGGCTGCACGACGGGCAGCGCCACGCTCGTACCCACGAGCAGCACGAGGGCAAGACGCGCGTCGAGCCCCAGCATCAGCGCGTAGGCCGTGACGGAAACGAGCATCGGCGCGGTCGCGAACAACGGAATGGCGAGGCGCAGGCCGTCGGGCAGCGGCAGCAAGGAAACGACGGTGGCGACGAGCACCGGTATTCCCAGCATCAGGAAGGCGATGAGCAGCAGCGGAACGACCGGGCGCGCCAGCGGCTCGGCCAGCCGTGCCCAATCCATGCGCAGGATCGCGGTCGCAAGCAGGAACGTGACCGCCGGGACGAGGACGGGCCGCGCAAGTGCCGCAAGGTCTGGCAGCGCGATGCCGATGAAAAGGCACGTCGCGAGGATCGCGGAGGCACGACGGTTCAGGAAGGCGAGAAGGGCGGCCATGTCGGTGGCACACCCTAGCACGACGATGTCGCGCGGGGCCGCGGATGGGCTAGGCTTGCCGCCATCATGCAGGACGCCGCCGCCTTTCCCGCCCCGTTCGATCGCCATGTCGAGCCCGTGCGGCCCGAATGGATCGACTACAATGGTCACATGAACGTCGCCTATTACGTGCTGGCGTTCGACAATGCGACCGACGTGTTCTTCGAGGCGATCGGCTTCGGCGCCGACTGGCGCAAGGCGACGGGCCGCTCGTTCTTCGCAGTCGATGCCCATGTGCGCTACGTGGCCGAACTGCGGCCGGGCGAAAATCTTGCCGTCTCGACGCAGCTTCTGTCGGCGGACGCCAAGCGGATTCGCTATTTCCACACGATGCGCAACGCGGCGACCGGCGATTTGGCCGCAACGGTCGAATTCCTGTCGCTGCATGTCGACATGGCCCGCCGCCGGGTCGTGGCCTTCTCGCCCGCCGATCAGGCCCGCATCGACGCGATCGCGCAGGCCCATGCCGGCCTGCCGGTACCCGAGGTCGCGGGTCGGGGTATCGCACTGCCGCCCTTGCGCAGGATGGCCGGGAAAGTCTAAGAATTCGGGGTGGATTCCACCGAGGGCCAGCCGATGACCGAACAGACCGCCGCAACCGCCACCACCACGCAGGTTCGCGCGCGCGCGATGACGGCCGCCCTCGCCGCGATGGCGTTCGGCGCGCTGATCGTGGCGACCGTCGGCTTCGCCGGCGCCATGGAAATCCACAACGCCGCGCACGACTCGCGCCACAGCTTCGCTTTCCCCTGCCACTGATGGTCGCCCGCCTGTTCTGGGTGGCGCTCGCGGCGGGGCTTGTCGCGGGGCTCGTCGCGGCCGGCGTTCAAGCCGTCGGCGTGTGGCCGCTCATCGATACGGCCGAAACCTTCGAAATCGCCGATCCGTCGGCGGC
>JAYRKO010000703.1:0-1749 GCA_041905745.1 Tagaea sp.
GTCAAGCCGGTCGTACGCCTCAAGGCCCGCCAGGACGGCGAGACCGTCATCCGCGACCGCGTGCAGGGCGATGTCGTCGTCAAGAACGAGCAGCTCGACGACATGATCCTGCTGCGCGCCGACGGCACGCCAACCTACATGCTTTCGGTCGTCGTCGACGACTACGACATGGGCGTGACGCACGTCATCCGCGGCGACGACCACCTCAACAATGCCGCACGGCAGATGCAGCTCATCGAGAAGCTGGGCTGGCCGGTGCCGGTCTACGCGCACATCCCGCTCATCCACGGACCGGACGGCGCCAAGCTCTCCAAGCGCCACGGCGCGCTCGCCGTCGACGCCTACCGCGACATGGGCTACCTGCCGGAGGCCATGCGCAACTACCTGCTGCGTCTCGGCTGGGGTCACGGCGACGACGAGATCATTCCGACCGAAAAGGCCGTCGAGTGGTTCGACCTCGACGGCGTGGGCCGCAGCCCGTCGCGCTTCGACTTCAAGAAGCTCGACAACCTGAACGGCCACTACATGCGCCACAGCGACGACGCGCACGTCCTCGCCGCGGCCCTGCCGCTGATCGAGAAGGCAGCGGGCAGCGCCGTCGACGCGGCCGCACACGCGCGCCTGCTGGCGGGCATGGCCGGGCTCAAGGCGCGCGCCAAGACGCTCCTCGAACTCGCCAACGCGGCGGTGTTCTACGTGCGCAGCCGGCCCATCGCGCTCGACGATGCGGCCAAAAAGCTGCTGGCCGGCGACGGCGCGGCGAACCTCAAGACGGCCTCGGACCTGCTTGCCGCGGCCCCGGAATGGAAGGCGGCCGCGCTCGAGGCCCTGCTGCGCGAGGCGGCCGAAAAGAACGGCGCCAAGCTCGGCACGCTCGCCCAGCCGCTGCGTGCGGCATTGTCGGGCCAGGGCACCTCGCCGCCGATTTTCGAAGTGATGGAAATCCTCGGCCGGGACGAGGCGCTTGGCCGCGTTTCCGACGCGCTGAAGGGGGCGAATTAGTCGCAATCCGGGACGACCCGGCCGCGACCTTGGAGAACTTGCAAAAGGCTCCGCCCTACGCTCCAATATCCGTTACCG
This sequence comes from Tagaea sp., assembly GCA_041905745.1. GTDB lineage: Bacteria > Pseudomonadota > Alphaproteobacteria > CACIAM-22H2 > CACIAM-22H2 > Tagaea. The sequence goes on from JAYRKO010000703.1 coordinate 1,081, forward strand.
CACCTGCGAACGCCCGATCCAGAGAGTGCCAATGACCCAGACCAACAGCACCGTCACCCTGATCGACAACCAGTCCGGCAAGAAATACGACATGCCGGTCCTGTCCGGGGCAATCGGCCCGCAGGTCATCGACGTGCGCAAGCTCTACGGGGACACCGGGTTCTTCACCTACGATCCGGGCTACACCTCGACGGGTGCGTGCAAGTCCAAGATCACGTACATCGACGGCGACGCGGGCGTGCTGTTGCACCGCGGCTACCCGATCGAGGAACTGGCCGAGAAGTCCGACTTCATGGAAGTCGCCTACCTGATCCTCAAGGGCGATCTTCCCAACGCGGCCGACAAGAAGAAGTTCGAGCGCGACATCACGCTCCACACGATGCTGCACGAGCAGATCAACCGCTTCTTCTCGGGCTTCCGGCGCGACGCGCACCCGATGGCGGTGATGTGCGGCGTGGTCGGCGCGCTGTCGGCCTTCTACCACGACAGCCTCGACATCTCCGACCCGCACCAGCGCATGATCGCCTCGTACCGGCTGATCGCGAAGATGCCGACGATCGCGGCGATGGCCTACAAGTACTCGATCGGCCAGCCGTTCATGTATCCGCGCAACGACCTGAGCTACGCCGAGAACTTCCTGCAGATGACCTTCGGCGTGCCGTGCGAGCC
>JAYRKO010000070.1:0-9122 GCA_041905745.1 Tagaea sp.
ACCGCTTCGCCATCGGCAGCCACCGCACGCGGCGCAGTGCCGCCATCGAACGCTCGGCGCTGGACGAGGTGCCGGGCATCGGCCCGCGCCGCAAAAAGGCGCTTTTGCTGCATTTCGGCTCCGCCGCAGCGGTTGGCCGCGCCGGTCTTGCCGATCTGGAAGCGGTGGCCGGCGTCGGCAAGGCTGCGGCCAAAAAAATCTATGACCACTTCCACGGCGGCAGCTAGAATCCGCCGGTAACCCGACAGGCAGACCCGGTTTTCCGATGGGCTTTTCCCTTCCGATGTGGCTGACGCTGAGCCGCATCGTCGCCATTCCGATCATCGTGGCGCTCTTCTGGCTGGAGGGCGACGAGTGGCGCTACGTCGCGTGCGCGCTCTACGGCATCGCCGCGGCGACCGACTGGCTCGACGGCTATCTCGCGCGCGCTTGGGCGCAGCAGTCCAAGCTCGGCCGCATCTTCGATCCGATCGCCGACAAACTGCTCGTCTCCGCCGTGATCCTGCTGCTGGTCGCGTTCGGGCGGGTCGCGGGGCTTTCGGTGCTTGCCGCACTCGTGATCCTGCTGCGCGAGGTGCTCGTCTCGGGCCTGCGCGAGTTTCTCGCCGAAATCCGCGTGGGCCTTCCCGTCTCCAAGCTCGCCAAATGGAAGACCGGCATCCAGATGACGACGCTGGGCTTCCTCATCGTCGGTGACGCGGCACCGACCGCCTTCCTGCCGGTGACGGCGATCGGCGAACTCGGGCTCTGGATCGCGGCGGCGCTGACGATCTATACCGGCTACGACTATCTCGCGACGGGCCTCAAGCACGTGGACGAGGACGAGCCGGCCCGGCGGCCCGCCGAAGGCGCCGCGCAGGCCGACGCAGCGCGGCGGTCGGCGTAGCGATCATGCGCGTATTCGGCCTCGCGGGCTGGAGCGGCAGCGGCAAGACGACGCTGGCGGCGCGGCTGATCCCCGAATTCGTGCGGCGTGGCGTTCGCGTCTCCACGATCAAGCACGCGCACCACGCCTTCGACGTCGACCAACCCGGCAAGGACAGCTACGCACACCGCATGGCCGGAGCGAGCGAAGTGCTCGTCTCGTCGGCCAACCGGTTCGCGCTGATGCACGAACTGCGCGGCGCACCGGAACTCACGCTCGATCAATTGCTGGCGCGGCTGGCACCCGTCGATCTCGTTCTGGTCGAAGGTTTCAAGCGCGATCGGCACGAAAAGATCGAGATCCATCGTCCATCGGTCGGCAAACCGCTGCTGGCCCCCGAGGATCCGCAGATCGTCGCGGTCGCCAGCGATGCGCCACTGACGGGTCTCAAGGTGCCGCTCTTGCCCATCGACGACGCGCGCGCCATCGCGGATTTCATCATCGCGCGCCTTCGCATGCCCGGAGCGACCTGATGGCACAGCTTTCCGACGATTGCTTTGCGTTCGGCGGCGAACTGATGCGCGCGGACGAGGCGCTCGCGGTCCTGGCCGAACGCGCGCAGACGGTCGCCGGCACCGAACGCGTGGCGTTGCGCCGCGCGGCAGGGCGCATCCTTGCCGCCGACATCGTCGCGACGCGCAGCGTTCCCCCGCACGACAACGCCGCCGTCGACGGCTATGCGGTGCGTTTCGAGGATCTGGCGACCGGCGGCGACACGCGCCTGCCGGTGCGCGGCCGTGCGGCCGCGGGCCATCCGCTGGCCGAAGCCGCGGTACCGGGAACGGCCGTGCGCGTCTTCACCGGCGCACGCATGCCGGCGGGCGTCGACACGGTTTTCATGCAGGAAGACGTGCGCCTCGAGGGCGAAATCGCGATCCTGCCGCCGGGACAAAAGCGCGGCGCCAATCGCCGCAAGGCGGGCGAGGACATCGAAGCCGGCCGCACGGTCTTGTGCGCCGGCCACAGACTGCGCGCGCAGGATGTCGGGCTCGTCGCCTCGCTCGGCATCACGGAAATCGAGGTGCGTCAACGCTTGCGCGTCGCGGTCTTCTCGACCGGCGACGAACTGCGCGAGCCGGGCGACGCCGCGCCTGCCGGTACCGTCTACGACGCGAACCGCTATGCGCTGCTGGCGCTGATCGAGGAAACGGGCTTCGCCGCGACCGATCTGGGCATCCTCGCCGACCGCGGCGAGACGGTGCGCGACGCCCTTGCGCGTGCGGCGGCCGATCACGACGCCGTCGTCACGTCCGGCGGCATGTCGACGGGCGAGGAAGATCACGTCCGCGCGGCGGTCGAGGCGCTGGGCGGCATCCATTTCTGGCGACTGGCGATCCGGCCCGGTCGGCCGGTCGCTTTCGGCACGGTTGCCGGCAAGGCATTCGTCGGATTGCCGGGAAACCCGGTCGCGATGATGGTCACGTTCCTGCGTTTCGCGCGGCCCGTGCTGCTGCGGCTTGCGGGTGCTGCCGATCCCGCTCCCCTTTCTTTCCGCGTGCGCGCCGCGTTCGACACGAAGAAGAAGGCGGGCCGGCGCGAGTGGCTGCGCGCACGGCTGGCGCGCGATGCCGACGGAACGCCGGTCGCGCACCGTTTCCCGCGCGACGGGGCGGGCATCCTCACCTCGCTCGTCGAATCCGACGGGCTGGTCGAACTGGCCGAGGACGTGACCGAAGTGCGTGCGGGCACGATGGTCGATTTCCTGCCCTATTCGGAGCTTGTCTCGTGAAGATCCTGTGGTTCGCCTGGCTTCGCACGCGCGTGGGCGCCGCGTCGGAGGACGTGGCGCCGCCGCCCGAGATCGACACGGTCGCGAAGCTTCTCGACTGGCTCGCCGAACGCTCGCCCGGCCACGCCGAAGCGCTCGCCCAGCGCGCGGTCGTGCGCGTGGCGGTCAATCAGGCCTACGCCAAGCCCGACCAGCCGGTACGTTCGGGCGACGAGGTCGCGATCTTCCCGCCGGTGACGGGAGGCTGAACCGTGGCGATCCGCGTCCAGCGCGAGGATTTCGACGTCGGGGCCGAACTCGCCGCGATGACGCAAGGCCGCACCGACATCGGCGCGCTGACCAGTTTCGTGGGTCTCGTGCGCGACTTCGGCAAAGCGGGCGCCGGCGGCATGACGCTCGAACACTATCCCGGCATGACGGAGAAGGAGCTTGCCGCCGTCGAGCGCGAGGCGCTGGCGCGCTGGCCGCTTTCGGCCACGCTTATCGTCCATCGCTACGGCCGTCTCGAACCCGGCGACCGGATCGTGCTGTGCGCCGCCGCATCGCCCCACCGCGAGGCTGCCTTCGAGGCCTGCCACTTCCTGATCGACTGGCTGAAGACGCGCGCGCCGTTCTGGAAGCTCGAAGACACGACCGAGGGGCCCAAATGGGTCGCCGCGCGCGCCGAGGACGACGCGGCAGCCGAACGCTGGGGCAAAGGCGCCTAACGCGCCGCGAGCGCGGCGTCGACGCGCGTACGCGCCGTTTCCGGCGCAATACCTTCGCGGACGAGCTGATCGGCGACGTGCCTGCGCGCCGCATCGTCCAGCAATCGCGTCCGTTCGGCGCGGGCATAGGTGCGCGAGTCCCGGCCGAAGGGCGCCAGCAGAAAATCGACGAGTCGCCGAAACGGCGGCGGCTCGGGACTGGAAATCCCGAGCCGCGCGTATGCCGCATCGTAGGAAGAGACGATTTCTTCCGGCGTCACTGGATCGGGAAGTCGACCTCGCCGCGCGTCGCGCGCCCGAAGTCTTCCGACAGGGCCTTGGTGATGGCGCCGGGCTTGAAGCGGTATTCGCCGATCTCGCCCACCGGCGTGATTTCGGCGGCCGTCCCCGTGAGGAACACTTCCTGCGCCTTCGACAACTCGTCCGGCCAGATCGCGCGCTCGACGACCTGGATCTGACGCGCCTTGGCCATCGCGATGACTGAGCGGCGGGTGATGCCGTCGAGGAAGCAGTCGGGCTTGGGCGTGTGCAGCACGCCGTCGATCGCCATGAAGATGTTCGCACCCGTCGCTTCGGCGATCTGGCCGCGCCAGTCGAGCATGACGGCGTCGGCATAGCCGTCCTTCTCGGCCGCGTGCTTGGACATCGTGCAGATCATGTAGAGACCGGCCGCCTTCGAGGCCGTCGGTGCCGTGTTCGGTGCCGGGCGCGACCACTTGGCCCAGGTCATGCGGATGCCGTTGTCCTTGTCCTGGAAATAGCTGCCCCACGCCCATGTCGCGATCGCCACATTGATCTTCGACTGCTGGGCCGACACGCCCATCATCTCCGATCCGCGCCACGCGATCGGGCGGATGTAGCAGTCCGGCTGGCCGTTGGCCTTGACGACCTCGTTGGTCGCCGCGTCGATCTCTTCGACCGTATATGGAAGCTCGAAGCCGAGGATGCGCGCCGAATCGATGAGGCGCTGCGAATGCTCGCGCAGCCGGAAGACCCGGCCGCCATAGGCCCGCTCGCCCTCGAAGACGGCCGATGCGTAATGAAGACCGTGGGTCAGGACGTGCAGCTTGGCATCGCGCCACGGAACGAGCGACCCGTTCCACCAGATGAAGCCGTCGCGATCGTCGAAGGGCACCAGAGCCATGGGAAAACCTCGCATTCTGGACATTCGTTTCGCGCGGAATGCATCCGACGAAACAAATGCCCGATTTGGACTTGCCGAAAGAAACACTCTTGCGGCATATATGTCAACATCACTGACGTATTTTCCGATGAAGGCCCGACATGCCTGACTTGCGGACCGGCCTCCACCATCTCTACCTGCGCGACGAAGATCTGCGGCTCGGCATCGAGCTGCTTTTCTATGCCTACCGGGACTTTACCGCCGAGCCCGACCGCATGCTCGACGAAATCGGCCTCGGCCGCGCGCATCACCGCGCCGTCTATTTCGTCGGCCGCTATCCCGGAATAAACGTCGGCGAGCTGCTCGCGATCCTGCGCATCACCAAGCAGAGCCTGTCGCGCGTGTTGGGCGAACTCGTGCGCAAGGGCTACATCGCACAGCGTCCGGGCGCCGTCGATCGCCGGCAACGGCGCCTCGAACTGACCGAGATGGGTGCGGCCCTCGAGCGCAAGCTGTCGGAAAACCAGCGCCGGCGCATTGCGGCCGCCTACCGCGCGGCGGGGCCTGCAGCCGTCGAGGGATTCCGGCGCGTGATGCTGGGTCTCATCGACGAGCGCGATCGCGGCAAGGTCGCGGGCGAGCCCGTACGCGCCGCCGTCCCGTCGGCCAACCGCCGATGACGGCGTTCGCGATGCACCCGGTCGGCCGCGTCGTTTCCGCGCGCGCCGAACCCGAGGACGACGGCTGGGATGCCGTCGAATGCCGGGCCGAGCTCGATCCAGCGCGATTCGGCCCTGAGGCACTCGCCGGCCTCGCCGATTTCAGCCATGCCGAGATCCTTTTCGTTTTCGACAGGGTCGCGGAAGCCGAAATCGAAACCGGCGCCCGCCACCCGCGCGGCCGCAAGGATTGGCCCAAGGTCGGCATCTTCGCCCAGCGCGGCAAGAACCGACCCAACCGCATCGGATCGACCGTCGCGCGCATCCTCGGCCTGGAAGGTCTCACGCTGCGCCTCGAAGGCCTCGATGCGATCGACGGGACGCCCGTCCTCGACATCAAGCCGTGGATGGGCGGATTCGCGCCGCGCGGGGCCGTCCGCGAACCCGCTTGGACCGCCGAAATCATGGCGGAATACTGGCGGCGCAAGCCGTAGCACCTGAACGGCGCAGTTGGCAGCAACGGCCCGCCCAACCTACATTGAGACCGATGGAAGATGCGGCCCATATCCTCGTCGTCGACGACGACACGCGCACGCGCGAGTTGCTGCGCCGCTTCCTGGCGGAACGCGGGTTTCGCGTCGCGACGGCGGCCGATGCGAAGGAAGCGGAATCGCAGCTCGCCGCGATCGCCTTCGACCTCGTCGTCCTCGACGTGATGCTGCCCGGCGAGGATGGAATCGCCTTTACCCAGCGCCTGCGCACCGCACGGCGGGACGTGCCGATCGTGCTGCTGACCGCGCGCGGCGAAACCGCCGATCGGATCTCGGGCCTGTCGGCGGGTGCCGACGACTATTTGCCGAAGCCGTTCGAGCCGGAAGAATTGCTGCTGCGCGTGCGCAACATCCTGCGCCGGGCCCCGCCTCCGCCGTCCGACGCGCCCGACACCGTGATATTCGGCGACTTCCTGTTCGACTTGAACCGCGAGGAACTGAGCCGCGGCGGCGCACACGTGAAACTGACGACCGCAGAAGCTTCGCTTCTGAAGGTGCTTGCTGCCGCCGGCAACGCGCCCGTCAGTCGCGAGGACCTGCTTCGCCGCACGCGGCTTTCCGGCAATGTGCGCACCGTCGACGTGACCGTCACGCGCCTGCGACCGAAGATCGAGGAAGATCCGCGCAATCCGCGCCACCTGCAGACCGTCCGGGGCGCAGGCTACATCCTGCGTACGGATTGAGACGCCGACGATGCCCGGGTTCACAAACCTCCTCCGCCGCACGATGCCCCGCTCGCTGTTCGGGCGCGCACTCGTCATCCTCGTGACGCCGATGGTGCTCGTGCAGCTCGTGGCGGGCTTCGTCTTCTACGACCGGGTATGGGACACGGTATCGCGCCGGCTGTCGAACGCGCTCGCCGGCGAAGTCGCGACCGTCGTGCAGGTGATGGGCCGCTACCCGGACGCGCAGGACCGCGCGTGGCTCTTCGAGACCATGCAGCTCGCCTACGGCTCGGTCTACCGGTTCGAGCCGGGCGCAATCCTCGAGCGCACGGGCCCGGTGCAGTCCGGTTCGATCCTCGAACACTATCTTGTCGCCGGCTTCGACGAACGCGTGCGCCGGCCCTTCCTGCTCGACGCGTGGAGCCATCCCGACGACCTGCATCTCGCCGTCCAGCTCCCGGACGGCGTGCTGCGCCTGGAAACCTCGCGCCAGCGCGTATTCACGACGAACGTCTACGTGTTCCTGCTTTTCATGGTGGGCTCGTCGCTGATCCTGATCGCGGTCGCGTCGGCCTTCATGAACAACCAGGTCCGACCCATCAAGCGGCTCGCCGCCGCGGCGGAGGAATTCGGCAAGGGCCGCGAGGACGCCGAATTCCGGCCCTACGGCGCTTCGGAAGTGCGCCAGGCGGCCTCGGCCTTCCTGACGATGCGCGAGCGCATCCGCCGCCACATGGCCCAGCGAACCGAGATGCTGGCCGGCATCAGTCACGACCTGCGCACGCCGCTCACGCGCATGAAGCTCGAACTGGCGATGCTGGGCGACCATCCGTCGGCCGCCGGGCTCAAGACCGACGTCGCCGACATGGAGCGGATGGTCGAATCCTACCTCGCCTTCGTGCGCGGCGAAGGCGAGGAGAAGATCGAGGAAACCGATCTGGGCGCGGTGCTGCACGAAATCGTCTCCGCGACGCTGCGCGGCGGCAACGCCGTGGCGATCGAGATCGTCGGCGACATGAAAATCGCGCTGCGCCCCCACGCGATCAAGCGCAGCATCGAGAACCTCATCGCCAATGCCGTACGGCACGCCGCGCAGGTCCGCCTGCGCGCCGAGCGGCACGCCGGCGACGTCGAGATCGTCATCGACGACGACGGCCCGGGAATCCCGCCGGAATCGCGCGAGGACGTCTTCAAGCCGTTTTTCCGTCTCGATCCCTCGCGCAACGCCGAAACCGGGGGCGTGGGCCTCGGCATGACGATCGCGCGCGACGTCATCCGCGGCCATGGCGGCGACGTGCGCATCGAGGAATCGCCGATGGGCGGCGCGCGGGCACGCATCCGCCTGCCGATCTGACCGCCAGCAGCCGCCCGGGCGCCCCGATCCGGCGAAAGCCGCTTGCGGACGGCGCAGCGCAAGCGTATCTCCTCGCGTCCCCAACGCCGGATCCCGCCGACCGATGTCGTCCGCCCCCAGCCCAGCCGCGTCATCCCGCCGCACGTTCGCGATCATTTCCCATCCCGACGCCGGCAAGACGACGCTGACCGAAAAGCTGCTGCTGTTCGGCGGCGCGATCCGCATGGCGGGCCAGGTGAAGGCGCGCGGCGAACGCCGTCGCGCACGGTCGGACTGGATGGCGATCGAGCAGGCGCGCGGCATCTCGGTCACCAGCTCGGTAATGACGTTCGAGCACGGCGGCACGACGTTCAACCTGCTGGATACGCCCGGCCACGAGGATTTCAGCGAGGATACCTACCGCACGCTGACCGCCGTCGATTCGGCCGTCATGGTCATCGACGCGGCCAAGGGCATCGAGTTGCAGACCAAGAAGCTGTTCGAGGTCTGCCGTCTGCGCGACATCCCGATCAGCGTCTTCGTCAACAAGGTCGACCGCGAAGGTCGCGATCCGTTCGACCTGCTCGACGAGATCGAGAAGACGCTCCAGCTCGACGTCTCGCCGTTCGTGTGGCCGGTCGGCATGGGCTCGGACTTCCACGGCTGCTTCGACCTGCGCACGGGAAAATTCCTCACCGGCAAGCCCGGCGGCGGCTACGAACGCACGGTCGAGACGACCGGGCCGGACGACCCCGCACTCGACGCGCTCGTCGCCGAACGGCCGCTACGCGAATTCCGCGAAGCCGCAGCACTGGCGCTGTCGGCCTACCCGCCGCTCGATCTCGAAGCCTATCGCGCGGGCAACATGACGCCCGTCTTCTTCGGCAGCGCGCTCAAGGATTATGCCGTCGAATCGCTGATCGACGGTCTCGGCGCCTTCGCGCCGCCGCCGCGCCCGCAGCCGGCCGAGCCGCGCTCGGTCGATCCGACCGAGGATCGCGTGACCGGCTTCGTCTTCAAGGTCCAGGCGAACATGGACCCGAACCACCGCGACCGAATCGCGTTCTTCCGCATTTGCTCGGGCCGGTTCAGGCGCGGCATGAAGCTCGCGCAGGTGCGCACGGGCAAGGCGATCGCGATCCACAGCCCGATCTTCTTCTTCGCGCAGGAGCGCGAACTCGCCGAAGAAGCTTTACCCGGCGACATCATCGGCATTCCCAACCACGGCACGCTGCGCGTGGGCGACACGCTGACCGAAGGCGAGACGCTACGCTTCACCGGCATCCCGAATTTCGCGCCGGAAATCCTCCGTCGCGTGCGCCTCGACGATCCGATCAAGGCCAAACAGCTGCGCCGGGCGCTCGAGGATCTCGCCGAGGAGGGTGTGACGCAGGTTTTCCGCCCGATCATCGGCTCGCAGTGGATCGTGG
>JAYRKO010000704.1:0-1743 GCA_041905745.1 Tagaea sp.
GGCAGGACCGACGAAGCGGCCGGCTCAAGGAGGACGTCGTCGTAGGTCAGTGCGTCTCGGATTTTCATGCCGCCTCCGGATCGGGAAGTGGCGCGCATGAATACACCAGACCTACCCCGACTGGAACCCCGTACGAGAGCCCGGAAATCGTTGCCTTTTCAGCCCTTGAAGCCGGTCGCGACGATGAAATGCTCGGCCGACTCGGAACGCGAGGCCGGCGGCTTCATCCGCACGACCTTGGCGAAGCGCGCCTGCGCGGCCTTGACGATCTCGTTCTCGTGCTGGCCCTGCCGGAACTTGGACACGAACGCGCCCCCCGGCTTCAGCGTGGCGAGCGCGAAGTCGAGCGCCGCCTCGACCAGATTGACGATGCGCAGATGGTCGGTCTCGCGATGCCCGGTCGTGGACGGCGCCATGTCCGAGAGCACGACGTCGACTTTGCCGCCGAGGACGGCTTCGAGCTTCGCGGGTGCCGCCGGATCGAGGAAATCGGCCTGCAGCACGGTTGCCCCGGCGAGCGGCGCCATTTCGAGGATGTCGAGTGCGACGACCTGACAGCCCTTCTCGACGCACACTTGCGTCCAGCCACCCGGTGCCGCACCCAGATCGACGACGCGCTTGCCCGGCTTCAGCAGATGGAACTTGTCGTCGATCTCCATCAGCTTGAAGGCCGCGCGGCTGCGATAGCCCTGGTCCTTGGCCTTGCCGACGTAGGGGTCGTTGAGCTGGCGCGAAATCCATTTCTGCTGCGCAACGGTCCGGCCCTTGGCCGTCTTCATCTTCACGTACAGGCGCCGGTCGGTCATCGCGAGTCTCCCCGCATCAACCCCAGCAGGATACCCTCGCGAAGGCCCCGGTCGGCAACGCGCAACCGTTCGACCGGCCAGCGCCGGCAGATCCCTTCCAGCACCGCACAGCCGGCGACGACCAGATCGGCGCGCTCGCGCCCGATGCAGGGATGCGCCGCGCGCGTGTCGAAATCCTGCGCGGCGAGGGCCGCCGAATGCGTTCGTATGGCGGCGCGCTCCAGCCACGACCCGTCGACGCGCTCGCGCTGGTAGCGCTGCAGCCCCATCGCCAGGCCCGAAAGCGTCGTCACCGTCCCCGACGTGCCGAGCAGGTCGACATTGCCCGCCGCCACGTGCCCGCCGATCGCGTGGCGCGCGTCGAGCGCGTCGAGCGAGGCACTCACTTCGTTCACGACCGCCTCGTAGGCTTCCGGCGGAACAACGCCGGGGCCCAACCGCTCGGCCACCGGCACCACGCCCCACGGCATCGACACGAAATCGACGAGATCCCAGCCGTCCGAAGTCTGGGCAAGCCACATCACTTCGGTGCTGCCGCCGCCGATGTCGAACACGATGGCGCGCGGATGCGCGGTGTCGAGCAGCGGCGCGCAGCCCGCCAGCGCCAGCGTCGCTTCCTCGGCCGGCGCGATGGGTTCGAGCATCAGGCCCGTCTCGTCGCGCACGCGCGACAGGAACGCCATGCCGTTCTCGGCCCGCCGACAGGCTTCGGTCGCCACGCCGCGAAAGGCGACCGTCTCGCGCCGGCGCAGCTTGGCGGCGCACACATGCAGCGCTTCCATTGCGCGGGCCATCGCCGGTTCGCCGAGATGGCCCGACCGGGTCAGCCCCTCGCCCAGACGCACGATGCGCGAGAACGCGTCGACCACGCGGAATCCGCCCGGCGTCGGGCGCGCCACCAGAAGGCGGCAATTGTTCGTCCCGAGATCGAGCGCGG
>JAYRKO010000705.1:0-1741 GCA_041905745.1 Tagaea sp.
TCGAGGACACGTTCCTCGTCGACGGCGTGCCGCGCAGCTTCCTTGCCAGCAAGATCCCGATCGTCGACCCCGACGGCGTCTCGCGCCAGACCGTTTCGGTCGCGTTCGACGTGTCCGCGATGAAGGCGGTCGAGAACAAGGCGCGCGCGGCCGAAGCGCGCCTGCGCGCGGCGCTCGACTCGATCCCGGAAGGATTCGCGATCTTCGACGAGCAGGATCGCCTGACCGTCGCCAACCGGCCCTTCGCCGAGATGTTCACCGACCACGGCGACCCCATGCGCATCGTCGGGCAGAGCTACGAGGACGTCGTGCGCGCGTCGATGCGCGCGGGCGAGCCCGCGGGCGAAGGCCGCGACGCGGAAAGCTGGGTCGCCGAACGCGTGCGCCGGCACCGCGAGACGGGCGGCGAGCCGGTGCTCATCAAGATCGGCGGCGGCCGGTGGGTCTCCGTCGCCGAGCAGCACGTGCCGGGCATCGGCGTCGTGGGCATCAGCACCGACGTGACGCGCCTGGTGGATACGGAAGCCGAACTGCGCAGCGCGCGCGACCAGGCGGAGGCCGCCAACCGCGCCAAGTCGCAGTTCCTTGCCAACATGAGCCACGAGCTGCGCACGCCGCTCAACGCGATCATCGGATTTTCCGAAATCATCGAAAGCCAGATCTTCGGGCCCGCCGGCCATCCGCGCTACGTCGAGTACGCGCGCGACATCGCCGCCTCGGGCCGCCATCTCGTGGCGCTGATCGGCGACGTCCTCGACATGTCGAAGATCGAGGCGGGCCGCCTCGAACTGGAGGAATCGCGCGCCGACCCGATCGACGTGATCGAGGGCGCGGCCGCCCTCGTGAAGGGCGAGGCGCTGACGCGCGGCGTGCGGCTATCCCACGACGCCACGGAACTGGCGGGTCTCGCGCTGTGGGCCGACGTGCGCGCGCTGCGCCAGGTCCTGCTCAATCTGCTCTCGAACGCGATCAAGTTCACGCCCAGCGGCGGGCGCGTGGACATGCGCGGCCGGCGCGCGGCGAACGGCGGCGTCGTAATCGAGGTGGCGGATACAGGCGTGGGCATCCCGGCGGCCGACCTGCCGCACGTGACCGAACCGTTCCGCCAGTCGCCCGGCACGGCCGCGATCTACGGCGGCACGGGCCTCGGCCTGTCGATCACCAAGCATCTGGTCGAGATGCATCAGGGCACGCTCGAGCTGGAAAGCGCGCCCGGCCGCGGCACGACCGTACGCGTCCACCTGCCCGCCTCGCGCGTGGCGGGCTCGCTCGCCGCCTGAATTCTAGGTCCGGAAGAACGCCGCCAGCCGGTCGAGCACTTCGGCGCGCGCCTGAAGGTGCGGATGGTGCCCGGCGTGCGGCACGGCCCACGTCGCGCACGGGCCGCGCACGGCCGCCTTGATGCGCGCGAGCTGGTCGAGCGTGCCGTATTCGTCGGCTTCGCCCTGCAGCGCCAGCACGGGCGCGTCGAGCGTGCGCAGATCGGCCTCGATGTTCCAGTTGCGGAAGGGCGGCGAAAGCCACGTGTCGGCCCACGCGCGGAACAGCGCGTCGGTGCCCTCGCCGTGGTAGCGCGCCAGGCGCTCGCGCATGTCGGTGCCCGAATACGTAAGCTGGGCCGCACGGATACCGGCGAGCGTCACCTCCTCGACCAGCACATGCGCGGCCATCGTGGCGAGCCGACCCACGCGCGCGGGATAGCGCGCGGCCGCGATGAGCGCGATCGACCCGCCGTCGGAAT
>JAYRKO010000706.1:0-1733 GCA_041905745.1 Tagaea sp.
GCCGTCGACTTCGATGACGTTGCCCTGGCGGATGGCGCTGCCGATGATCTTCATATGAATCCCGAATCCCGTTGAAGGGGCGGCCCGGCGGGGCCCCCGAAAGCGGCCGGGAAGCTAGCAGCAACCCCCTGCGAACGCAATCAAATCGGCGTGTTGGCCTTTATCGCGGCGGCAAAGGCCTTTACCGCGGCGGCGGGGCCGGCGGGGTGGTTCCACACGGCGCCCGAAACGGCGAGGAAATCGGCACCGGCGGCGACCAGCGGGCCGCAGTTCTCGGGCGTGATGCCGCCGATGGCCACGCACGGCACCGTGATGTGGCTCGACCAGTCGGCGATCAGGTCGGGCTCGGCATGGCCTTTGGTCACGGCCTTGGTCGAGGAAGGGAAGAACGCGCCGAAGGCGACGTAATCGGCCCCGCCCTCGGCCGCCTCGAAGGCGAGGTCGCGCGAGGCATGGCACGTGACGCCCACGATGCGCTCGCGCCCCAGAAGGCGGCGCGCGTCGGCAAGCGTGCCGTCTTCCTGCCCGATATGCACGCCGTCGCAGTCGAGTTCCTTGGCGAGATCGGCGCGGTCGTTCATCAGGAAGGCCGCGTCGTGCTTGTGGACGACCGGCATCAGTATTTCCGTCGCCCGGCGGATCGCGTCGTCGGACACGTTCTTGAGGCGCAATTGCACGCACGCCACGTCGCCCGCCCCCAACGCGGCGTCGAGCAGGGGCGAAAACGCCGCCGGATCGAGATCCGGCGGCGTGATCAGATAGAGCCGCGTGGCGAACTGCGCCACGTCGTTCAGCTCTTGTAGATGTCGATGATCTTGCCCAGCAGCGCCAGCGCGTCCTCGCGCTTGCGCTGGAAGGCGTTGCGCCCGACGATCGAGCCCGAGGCCCCGCCGTCGCGCAAGGCTTGGATTTCCTTCAGCAGCGTCGCCTCGTCCTTCGCCTCGCCGCCCGAGAACACGACGATGCGCCGGCCGTTGAAGGACGACTGCATGACGTGCGCGATGCGCTTGTCGAGGGTCGAGATGTCCACGCCCGCCTTCTCGTAGGCGGCCTTGGCTTCCGGCTGCCACAGAACGTTGGTCGGCGGCTTCACCTTGATGATGTGCGCGCCCAGCAGTGCGGCGAGGTGGGCGGCGTAGGCCGTGACGTCGAGCGCGGTTTCGCCCGCCTTGTCGAGCTTGCCGCCGCGCGGATAGGACCACATGACGACCGCGAGGCCGACCGACTTCGCCTCTTCGGCAAGCTCGCGGATCTCTTCCATCATCTCGAACTGGTCTTCGGCACCCGGATAGATCGTGAAGCCGATGGCCGAGCAGCCCAGCCGCAGCGCGTCGCTGATCGAGGCCGTCACGGCCTGGTCCTTGATCGTCGCGAGGCTGTTGGACGAGTTCATCTTGAGGATCGTGGGGATGGCGCCCGCGAACGTGTCGGCACCGGCTTCCAGCGGCCCGAGCGGGGCGGCGTAGGCGTTGCAGCCCGCGTCGATGGCGAGCTGGTAGTGGTAGTGCGGGTCGTAGGCGTCGGGATTCGGCGCGAAGGAACGCGCGGGGCCGTGCTCGAAGCCCTGGTCGACCGGAAGGATCACGAGCTTGCCCGTGCCGGCGAGCTTGCCGGTCATCAGGATGCGGGCGAGGTTCGCCTTGGTGCCGGGATTGTCGCTCTCGTAGTTGGCGAGGATCTTCTTGACCTTCTGGGTGACTTTCAAGGGACGCTCCTGACGGGAATCGCGGCGC
>JAYRKO010000707.1:0-1733 GCA_041905745.1 Tagaea sp.
CCTCGAAGGGCAGATGCGCGAGCTGACCGGGCGCATCGAAGAGGCGCTCAATCAGGCCAATCTCGTCCAGCAGAAGCTCGACAAGCTCGTGGGCGACGTCGACTTCCGCCTGAACCAGCTCGAGAAGGGCGGTGCGGCCGCTCCCGCCGCCAATGCGGCTCCGGCCGCCGCGGCCCCTGCGCCCGGCACGCCCGCCGGCGGCGCCGCACCGGCGCGCCCGGGCGAGCAGCGGCTCGTCCTCGTTCCCGGCCAGCCGGCCGCGGCACCCGCGCAGGCCGCCGCCGGCGGTGCGCCCGCCGCGGCCGCCAACGTGACGCTGCCCGCCGGCCCGCCGGAAACGCAGTACGAATTCGCCTACGGCCTCTACCAGCAGGCCGTGCAGGATCGCGGCGATTTCGGCCGCGCGGAGGAAGCGCTGCGCTCGTTCGTGTCGGCCAACGGCAGCCACAGGCTCGCCGGCGACGCGCAATACTGGCTGGGCGAGACCTACTACGCGCGGCGCAACTGGAACGAGGCGGCCGGCGCCTTCGCCGACCAGTTCAAGCGCTATCCGCAGAACGCCAAGGCGCCCGACAGCCTGCTGCGGCTGGGCCAGTCGCTCGGCCAGTTGAACCGCAAGAACGACGCGTGCGGCACGCTTGCCGAGCTCAACAAGCGTTATCCAAACGCCGGCCAGTCGATAAAGCTCGCCGCCCAGCGCGAACGCACCCGCCTGCAGTGCCCGTGACGCCGGCCCGCGCGTGAGCGCGCCCGGCCGACCGGTCGACGCGGCCGCCTTCGCGGCGGCGATGGCGCGTCTGGGCCCGTTCGAGACGCGCCCGCGCGTGGCCGTGGGCTGGTCGGGCGGCGGGGATTCGACGGCGCTGCTCGCACTCGCGCGCGAATGGGCGGCCGCGCGCGGCGGCTCGGTTCTGGCGATCCATGTCGATCACGGTTTGCGCGCCGCCTCGGCGGACGAGGCGTCCGTCCTTGCCGCGCGCGCGGCGGCCCTTGGCATCGGCTTCGAAATCCGTCGCTGGACCGGCGACAAGCCCGCAACCGGCATCATGGCGGCCGCGCGCGACGCGCGCCTGGCGCTGCTGGAAGAGGCGTGTGCTGTGGCCGGCATCTGGCACCTGCTGGTCGCCCATCAGGCCGACGACCAGCGCGAGACGGCCGCCTTGCGCGCCGCGCGCGGCTCCGGCCCCGACGGGATCGCGGGCATGTCGGCGCTGGTCGAGCGGCCGCGCGTGCGCCTCGTGCGGCCGCTGCTGGGCTTCGCGCATGCCGACCTGATCGCGACGTGCGAAGTGCAGAGGCTCGACTGGTTCGAGGATCCGTCCAACCGCGATCCGCGTTTCGCGCGCGCGGCCCTGCGCCTTGCCGGCGGGCCGCCCGACGCGCCGCTTGCCGCCAATGCCGCGGCGCGCGCCGCGCGCGAGGACGAACTTGCGGTTCTGCTTGCGCGCGCAGTCGAACTCGACGCGGCCGGTTTCGCGCTTCTCGAAATGCGCGCGCTCGCCGGTGCGGGAACGGAAATCGCGCGCGCCGCCCTTGCCCGCGTCGCGCGCACGATCGGCGGCGGCGAATACGCGCCGCGCGGCCCGCGCACGGCCGCCGCACTCGACGCGCTGCTCGTCGCGGGTGCGGGGGCACGCACGCTCGGCCGTTGCCGCTTCGTGCCGCGGCGCGACGGCCGGCTTCTGGTGGTGCGCGAAGCGGCCGATCTGGCGCCGCCGGCAGCGCTCGTCGCC
>JAYRKO010000708.1:0-1728 GCA_041905745.1 Tagaea sp.
TGATCGACTCGTCGAACTGCTTCTTCAGCGCCTCGACGTCCTGCATCACCTTGTCGTTCTTGACGACGACCTGGCGCCACTGGCCGGGGGTGAACTCGCTCCACAGCGCGTCGTCGATCTTGGCGCCCGGCTTGGCGCCCTTGAGACCGCCGGCGACGACTTCGCCCATCAGGCGTTCCTTGAGGCGCTGGGCCATCGAACGCTCGAGGATCGCGCGCTCGTCGTCGCGGTCCTTGGCGAGACGCTCGATCTCTTGACGCTCGATCTGCAGGGCGCGCTCGTCCTTGTCGACGCCGCGGCGCGAGAAGACGCGCACCTCGACGACCGTGCCGGCCACGCCCGGGGGCAGGCGCAGCGAGGTGTCGCGCACGTCCGACGCCTTCTCGCCGAAGATGGCGCGCAGCAGCTTCTCTTCCGGCGTCATCGGGCTTTCACCCTTGGGCGTGACCTTGCCCACGAGGATGTCGCCCGGCTTCACTTCGGCGCCGATGTAGGTGATGCCCGCTTCGTCGAGGTTCTTGAGCGCTTCCTCGCCGACGTTCGGGATGTCGCGCGTGATTTCTTCCTGGCCCAGCTTCGTGTCGCGGGCCATCACCTCGAACTCCTCGATGTGGATCGAGGTGAACACGTCGTCGGAGACGATGCGTTCGGAGATGAGGATCGAGTCCTCGAAGTTGTAGCCGTTCCACGGCATGAACGCGACGAGCACGTTGCGGCCCAGCGCCAGTTCGCCCAGCTCCGTCGACGGACCGTCGGCGATGATCTCGCCGGCGCGCACGACGTCGCCCTTGCGCACGAGCGGACGCTGCGTGATGCAGGTGTTCTGGTTCGAGCGCTGGAACTTCAGCAGGCGGTAGATGTCGACGCCCGACTTCGCGGCCGAGGTTTCCTCGGTCGCGCGGATGACGATGCGGGTCGCGTCGACCTGGTCGACGATGCCCGCGCGCTTGGCGGCGATGGCCGCACCCGAATCGCGCGCGACCACGCCTTCCATGCCCGTGCCCACGATCGGCGCTTCGGCGCGGATCAGCGGCACGGCCTGACGCTGCATGTTCGAACCCATCAGCGCGCGGTTGGCGTCGTCGTTCTCGAGGAACGGGATCAGCGCCGCGGCGACGGACACGAGCTGCTTGGGACTCACGTCCATCAGGTCGACCTGCTCGGGCTTCATCAGGAAGTAGTCGCCCGCCTTGCGGCAGTTGACGAGCTCGGCCGTCAGGCGGCCGCGGCTGTCGACTTCGAGGTTCGACTGGCCGACGTAGTAGCGGCCCTCTTCCATCGCCGAGAGATAGATGACCTCGTCGGTGACCTTGCCGTCCTTCACCTTGCGGTACGGGCTTTCGATGAAGCCGTACTGGTTCACGCGCGCGTAGGTCGCGAGCGAGTTGATGAGGCCGATGTTCGGACCTTCCGGCGTTTCGATCGGGCAGATGCGGCCGTAGTGCGTCGGGTGGACGTCGCGCACTTCGAAGCCCGCGCGCTCGCGCGTCAGACCGCCCGGCCCGAGGGCCGAGAGACGACGCTTGTGCGTGATCTCCGAGAGCGGGTTCGTCTGGTCCATGAACTGCGAGAGCTGCGAGGAACCGAAGAACTCGCGCACTGCCGCCGCCGCCGGCTTGGCGTTGATCAGGTCGTGCGGCATGACCGAGTCGATCTCGACCGTGGACATGCGCTCGCGGATCGCGCGCTCCATGCGCAGCAGGCCGACGCGGTACTGGTTTTCCATCA
>JAYRKO010000071.1:0-9011 GCA_041905745.1 Tagaea sp.
CGCCATTATCCCGGCAACGCAAAATCTTGCGGAAACAACCCGACGACAAGGGAGTCTTCGATGAAAATCCGTCTTCTGGCCGCCGCGGCCCTCGCCGCGACGTTCGCCTACAGTGCGAACGCACAGACGCTGGTGCCCAGCCCCACGCTCGATGCGATCAAGGCGCGCGGCCACCTCGAGTGCGGCGTGCATCTCGGCCTGCCCGGCTTCTCCTTCGCCGACGACAAGGGCGTGTGGACGGGCATCGACGTCGACTACTGCAAGGCGCTGGCCGCCGCCATCCTGGGCGACGCCAACAAGGTCAAGTTCACGCCGACGTCGGTCCAGCAGCGTTGGCCGATCCTGCAGTCCGGCCAGGTCGACCTCCTGTCGCGCAACACGACGATCACCTTCTCGCGCAACGCCTCGCTGGGCGTGAACTTCCAGGGCATCAACTTCTACGAAGGCCAGACCTTCGTCGTGCGCAAGAAGGCCGGCATCACCAAGCCCGACCAGATGGACGGCGCCACGATCTGCGTCGCCGCCGGCTCGACGGAAGAAAAGCAGGCGACCGACTGGTTCGCCGAGCGCAAGAAGAAGGTGACGATCGTCAACTTCCAGAAGAACGACGACGCCATCGCGGCCTACGACGCCGAGCGCTGCGACGCCTACACCGCCGGCTTCGGCGCGCTGGCCGGCCAGCGCATCAAGCTGAAGTCGCCCGACGACAACGTCATCCTGACGGAGCTCATCTCGAACGACCCGCAGGGACCGACGACGCGCTACGGCGACGAGCGCTTCCAGGCGGTCGTGCGCTGGGTACTCAACGGCCTCATCGCCGCCGAGGCGCTGGGCGTCACCTCGAAGAACGTCGACGAGATGAAGGCCAAGTCGACCAACGGCGAGGTCCGCCGCCTGCTCGGCGTCGAAGGCAACTTCGGCGCGATGCTGGGCATCCCGAACGACTGGATGTACCAGGCGATCAAGCAGGTCGGGAACTACTCGGAAAGCTACGAGCGCACGGTCGGCATGGGCTCGCCGCTCAAGCTGCCGCGCGGTCCCAATCAGCTGTGGACGAAGGGCGGTCTGCTCTTCACCCCGCCGTTCCAGTAAGCATCGGCGAGGGGTTCATTCTCCGCCGGTTCCTCTACGACGCCCGCGTCCGCGACTGGCTTGCCCAGATCGCGGTCGCGGGCGCGATCTTCCTGCTCTTCTGGTACTTCGTGGCGAACGCCTCGGAGAACATGGTGAAGGCGGGCATCGCCTCGGGATTCGATTTCCTGTGGCGCACCTCGGGCATCGACGTGCCCTTTCGCCTGTTCCAGTACGGTCCGCAGGACCGCAACGTCGACCTCCTCTATGTCGGCATCGCCAACACCGTGCTCGTCTCGGTGCTGTCGATGGTGTTCGCGACGGTGCTGGGCTTCTTCGTGGGCGTGGCGCGGCTGTCGAAGAACTGGCTGCTGTCGACCTTCGCGGGCATCTACGTCGAGTTCGTGCGCAACATCCCGCTGCTGCTGTTCGTCTTCTTCTGGTATTTCGGCGTCGTGCGCGCGCTGCCCCCGCCGCGCGCCAGCATCGACATGGCGGGCACCTTCTTCCTCAACAACCGCGGCCTGTACGTGCCCACACCCGAGAACGCCGGCGCGTTCGGCTGGGCGCTCGCCGCTTTTGCTTTCGGCTTCGCGGCCTTCCTGGCGCTGCGCTACTGGGGCGCAAAGCGGCAGGCGGCGACGGGACGCCCCTTCCCGGTCGTCGCCGCGGGCCTCGGCCTCGTCGTGGCGCTGCCGGGCCTCGTGGCGCTTTTCGCGGGCCTGTCGACCGGGTGGAGCGTGCCGGTCCTGACCGGCTTCAATTTCCGCGGCGGCTTCGCGCTGATCCCGGAATTCGTCGCGCTGTTCTTCGCGCTCGTCACCTACACGGCCGGCTTCGTCGCCGAGATCGTGCGCGGCGGCATCCTTGCCGTCGGCAAGGGCCAGACCGAGGCGGCCGCCTCGCTCGGCCTGAAGCCGTCGCTGACGCTGCGCCTCGTCGTGATCCCGCAGGCGCTGCGCGTCATGGTGCCGCCGATGACGAGCCAGTATCTCAACGTGCTGAAGAACTCGTCCTTCGGTGCGGCCATCGCGTTTCCCGAGATCGTCAGCGTCTTCATGGGCTCGGCCCTCAACAATACCGGTCAGGCGATCGAGATCATCGCCATCGTGCTGGGCATCTATCTGGCGGTCGGCCTCGTCGTTTCGGGCTTCATGAACTGGTACAACGCGCGCATCGCGCTGGTGACGCGATGAAGGCCGTGGGCTGGATCCGCACCAATCTCTTCGCCTCGTGGCTCGACGCGCTGGTGACGCTCGCGTGCGCGGCGCTGGTCGTGCGCTACGTGCCGCCGATCGTCGAATGGGCGCTTCTCAACGCCACGTGGAACGGCGCCGACCGCGCCGACTGCACGGCCGGCGGTGCGTGCTGGGTGTTCGTGCGCATCCGCTTCGGGCAGTTCATGTACGGCCTCTACCCGCCCGACCAGACGTGGCGCATCGACCTTGCGGCGCTCCTGCTGGTCGCGTGCGCGGGCCCGCTGCTGGCGACGCGCGTGCCCTACAAGAAGCTGTTCGGCTTCCTGACGCTCGTCGTCTTCCCGCCGGTGGGCGTGTGGCTGCTCCTGGGCGGGCTCGGCCTGCCCTACGTCGAGACACGCGACTGGGGCGGCCTGATGCTGACCGTCTTCATGGCGGTCTATGCGGGCATCTGCGCCTTTCCGCTGGGCGTTCTGATGGCGCTGGGCCGCCAGTCGCGCCTGCCGATCATCCGCACGCTGTCGGTCGCGTTCATCGAGTTCTGGCGCGGCGTGCCGATCATCGCGGTCATCTTCCTCGCCTCGATCCTGCTGCCGCTGATCCTGCCGGCCGGCGTGGGCGTGGACCGGCTGGTGCGCGCGGTCGTGGGCTTGGCGCTGTGCATTGCCGCCTACATGGCCGAGGCGATCCGCGGCGGCCTGCAGGCGATCCCCAAGGGCCAGAGCGAGGCGGCCGACGCGCTGGGCCTCGGCTACTGGAAATCGACCTGGTTCATCGTGCTGCCGCAGGCGCTGCGCCTGTCGCTGCCCGCACTCGCCAACGAATTCATCGCGCTTCTCAAGAACACGACGCTGGTGCTGGTCGTCTCGCTCTTCGACCTGCTGGGCATCGTGCACGCCGCACTGGCCGATCCCAAATGGGTCGGCCTCACGATGGAAGCCTACGTCTTCGCGGGTTCGATTTTCTGGGTTGCGTGCTTCGGCCTGTCGCGCTGGAGTGCGAACCTCGAAAAGCGCCTCGCGGCGACCACACGACACTAAGGGAGGGTATGCCCATGAACGGCATCGATCTTAACGGCAAGCGGGCCGTCATCACGGGCGGTGCGCGCGGCATCGGCCTTGCAGTCGCCACGCGCTTCCTCGCCTCGGGCGCCACGGTCGCGCTGTGGGATCGCGATCCGCCGGCCCTCGACGCCGCGGCCAAGCGGCTTGCCGCGGGCGACAAGGTCCATACCGTGCGCGCCGACGTCGCCGACGACGCGAGCGTGACGGCAGCGGCCAACGCCACGATCGGCGCCATGGGCGGCGTCGACATCCTCGTCAACAACGCCGGCATCACAGGCCCCAACACGACGACGTGGGAATACCCGGTCGCGGAATGGAAGCGCGTGATGGACGTCGACCTGACGGGTCCGTTCCTGTGCTGCCGCGCGATCGTGCCGCTGATGCTGAAGGGCGGCTACGGGCGCATCGTCAACATCGCCTCGGTCGCCGGCAAGGAAGGCAACCCCAACGCGCCGGCCTATTCGGCGGCCAAGGGCGGCCTCATCGCGCTGACGAAGTCGCTGGGCAAGGAACTGGCGAAGTCGAACATCCTCGTCAACTGCGTGACGCCGGCGGTCGCCGAGACCGACATCCTGAAGCAGATGACCGAGGCGCACATCGCCTTCATGCTCTCGAAGATCCCGATGGGCCGCTTCGTGCAGGTCGAGGAGATCGCCGCGATGGTGACGTGGCTCTCGTCGGCCGACTGCTCGTTCACCACGGGCGGCGTCTTCGACATCACCGGCGGCCGGGCCACCTACTGATGGCCCGCGATCCGTTCGCCGCGGCGCGGCGCAAGCTCTTCGTTTCGGTCGTTTCCGACACACTCGACGGGCTCGGTTTCCGCAACCAGGCCTTCACGCCCGCGATCCGTCCGCTCGACGAGGACCGCGTGCTGCTGGGCCGCGCGCGCACGGCGCTCTACCGCGAGGTCTTCCACGTGCCCAAGGGCCACAATCCCTACGCGCTGGAAATAGCCCTGGTCGACGACCTTAAGCCGTTCGAGGTGGCCGTGATGGCCTGCGGCGGCAACCCCAAGATCGGCCCGTGGGGCGAATTGCTGACCACCGCCGCCCGCGCGCGCGGGGCCGCCGGCGCGCTGACCGACGGGCTGGTGCGCGACGTGCGCGCGATCCGCAAGCTCAAATTCCCGGTCTTCTCGGCCGGCATCGGCCCGCTCGACAGCAAGGGACGCGGCGAGGTAGCCGCCATCGACGTGCCGGTCGAGCTTGCCGGCGTGCGCGTGGAATCGGGTGACGTCGTCTTCGGCGACGCCGACGGTGCGGTCGTCATTCCGCGCAAGATCGAGAAGCAGGTCTTCGCCGCCGCGTTCGAGAAGATCTCGGGCGAGAACAACACCCGCGCCGCTTTGGCGCGCGGCGAGAAGCTCGCCAGCGTCTTCAAGCGTTACGGCATCCTGTAGCGGCGGGCCGGCCGGCGCGGCATGCTGAAAGGCTCCTGCGCCTGCGGCAGCGTCCGCTATGAAATCACCGGCCCACTGATCGGGCCGGTGACCTATTGCCATTGCTGGCGCTGCCGCAAGCACTCGGGCTCGAGCTTCGGAACGACCGCCGGCGTGCGCGCCGCCGATTTCCGGATCGTCGCCGGCGCCGACCGGCTTGCAAGCTGGGAGTCGAGCCCCGGCACGAGACGCCACTTCGCCGGATGCTGCGGCTCGCCGATCTACAAGCGCGACGAGCGGGCGCCCGACCAACTCGGATTCCGGCTGGGCACGCTGGACGACGATCCGCGCATGGAGGGCGGCCTCCATTTCCGGACGGGATCGAAGGCACCCTGGCTGGAGATCGGCGACGACCTTCCGTGCGAGCGCAGCGGCCCGCCGTTCGGCGAGCGCGACTGACCGGGGCTAGGCAGCTTCCGACTTGCCCGTCGGCGAGGCCGGCTTCTTCGCCTTCGTCGGGCGCTTGCCGAAGATGTTGAGCACGTTCATCGTGCTGAAGCCGAGCGCGCGCTTGGCCGCGGCGACGTAATCCGCCCGGTCGAAGAACTGGAAGCCCCGGTCGAGCAGCGTCAGCGTGAAGTAGCGGTTGTACTCGCACGCGAACACGATCGCGACGAAGATATAGAGGAAACCCGCGAGCGCGCGCGAGAAGGCGTGGCGCAGCAGGAAGGGCGACATCGCCAGCGCCAGCATGAAGATGCCGAGCTTGAGATTGCCGCGCGCGAGTGCCGGCAGGCCGCCGAAAAACAGCCCCGTCCAGCTGAAGCCGTAATAAGCCGTGCGGACTTCGTTCGTCTCGGGATGCCGCAGGATGATCGCGCGCGCCATCGACAGTTTCCCCACCGGAAGGAAGGGAAACTGTACAATCGAAGCGTAAATACTACAAATCAGACAACCGGAAAGTAGTTATTACACACTTTCCGGCACCGCCTCAGTTCGACCAGCCGCCGTCGATCTTGAATTCAGCGCCCGTGATGAACGAGGATTCGTCGCTCGCCAGGAACAGCGCGAGATCGGCGATTTCCTCGGCCGTGCCGAGGCGGCCCATCGGCTGGCGCGAGATGAAGAGCTTGCGCTGCGCGACCGGGTCGGCGGCGGTGTTGATGCGGTCCTGCAGCGAGGGCGTGTCGACCGTGCCCGGGCAGATCGCGTTGGCGCGGATGCCCTTGCCCACATAGTCCGCGGTGATCGACTTGGTGAGGCCGATGACGGCCGCCTTCGTCGTGCCGTAGACGAAGCGGTTGGGCGCCCCCTTGATGGACGAGCAGCCCGACGACATGTTGACGATCGTGCCCTTGCCCTTGGCGAGCATGCCGGGAAGGAAGGCCTGCACGGTCCAGAACATCGAGCGGACGTTCAGGCTCATCGAGAATTCCCAGGCCTTGTCGTCGCAGTCGAGGATCGTGCCGTTGTGCACGAAACCCGCGCAGTTGAAGAGCACGTCGACCGGACCGACCTCCTTCGCCAGCGCCAGGATCGCGGCCTTGTCCATGACGTCGAGCTTGCGCGTCGTGACGTTGGCCGTACCGGCGAATGCCGCAAGCTTGCCTTCGTCGAGGTCGGTCGCGATCACCTTCGCGCCCTCGGCGGCGAACAGGCGCGCACTGGCCGCACCGATCCCCTGTGCGGCGGCCGTGACGACGGCAGTCTTTCCGGCAAGTCGGTTACCCATGGTTCGTTCCCCCGATCCTTTCGTGCGTGCTAGCGTCTTTGGCGCTGAATGCGACAATAAAGGGGGAATACAAAATGCGCTTCAGAATTCTTGCGGCCCTGCTCTGCGCCGGGCTCGCGGTCCAGGCCCACGCGCAGGAGAGCGTCGGCCTTGTCGAGAAGAAGAGCTTCGCGATGGCGAGCTACACCACGCTCGGCGGCAAGACGATCCGCGACGTGAAAGTCGGCTGGGAAAGCTACGGCAAGCTCAACGACGCGCGCGACAACGTCGTCGTCGTGCCGCACTTCTTCTCCGGCAATTCCAATGCTGCGGGCAAGTACAAGGCCGAAGCCCCCGTCCCCGGTTACTGGGACAACGCCATCGGGCCGGGCAAGGCGATCGACACGAACAAGTTCTTCGTGATCTCGATCGACAGCCTCGTGAACCTGAACGTCAAGGACGGCGTCACCGTCACGACGGGTCCTGCCACAATCAGCCCGGACACGGGCAAGCCCTACGGCATGTCCTTCCCCATCGTCACGATGCGCGACTTCGTGAACGTGCAGAAGGCGCTGCTCGACTCGCTGGGCGTGAAGAAGGTCCACGCGGCCGTCGGCGCGTCGATGGGCGCGCTGCAGTCGCTCGAATGGGCGGCCGCCTATCCCGATTTCGTCGCGCGGGTGGTGCCGGTCATCGGCGTGGGCGAGGCCGACGCCTACACGATCGCGCGGCTGGGCATGTGGGCGCAGCCCATCCTCAACGACCCCAACTGGAAGGGCGGCGACTATTTCGGCGGTCCCACGCCCGATCAGGGCCTCGCCTTCGCGCTGAAGATGGTGACGATCGACGCGCGCCACCATGGCTGGGCCGAGGCGACGTTCGGGCGCAAATGGGCCGATCCTGCGAAGAACCCGCTCGATTCGTGGGACAACCGCTACCTGATCGAGCAGACGCTCGACTCGGTCGCGGCCGCGCGCGCGAAGGCATCCGACGCCGCGCACTTCGTCTATCTCGTGCGCGCCAACCAGCTCTTCACGACCGGGCATCTCGCCAATCTCGAGGAAGGTCTCGGCCGCATCAAGGCCAAGGCACTGTTCGTGCCGGCCGAGAGCGACCTGTTGCTCGTGCCGAGCTACGCGCACCGCGCGGTCGACATCCTGAAGAAGCAGGGCAAGGACGCCGATCTCGTGACGATCCCGGGCAACGGCGGCCATCTCGACGGCGTGCTGGCGCTGCCGCGCGTGGGCGAGAAGCTGAAGGCGTTCCTCGAACGCTGAAGGCCGCGCGCAAGACACCGACGGCCGCCGGCGATTCCCGCCGGCGGCCGTTTTCATTTGGTAAGTAATGTAGTCCTTCAAATACTTTCGTATTTAGATACATTAGAATAAAACAGATTTTTATTTATTGTATCACGTAGCATTTTCGACAATCCGCTTCCTAGAATGCGCGCGATTTTCTTCTCGCGCGGAGTTCTTCCGGAAATGCGTCGTCCCCTTGCGTTCGCCGCCGGCGTCGTCGCCGGCATCGTGACGCTGCCGGTCGCGGCGGGCGAGTTCCGCGTGCGGCAGGTCGACCGGCAATTCGCGACAGCCGAGATCGACGCGCGCGTCGACGACACGATCGAGTTCGTCAACGACGACAAGGTCGCCCACAACATCTTCTCGCGTTCGACCGTGCAGCCCTTCGACCTCGGCGCGCAGCGCCCGGGCGAAAGCCTGCACATCCGCCTCGCCGCCCCCGGCGAGCTGAAGGTGGAATGCGCGATCCACCCGAAAATGCGTCTCACCATCCGCGTCGCGCGATAGCCGCCCGCGCGGACCACGAAGAAGGAGTGTCATGTCGACCAAGCGTAACGTCCTCGCCCTCGCCCTGTTCGTCGCCGCCGGCCTGACGGCCGCGTCGCCGGCCGAAGCTCTCGACCAGAAGCAGAAGGAAACGATGGCGGCCTACCGCCGTCCGAAGGACATTCCCTTCACGCCCGACAACCCATTCTCGGCGGCGAAGGCCGAACTCGGGCGCGCGCTGTTCTTCGATCCGCGGCTGGGCCACGAGAATTCGGTTTCCTGCGCGACGTGCCACGTGCCGGGCCTCGGCTGGGGCGACGGCTTCGCGAAATCGCCCGCCACGCTCGGCCGCACGACGCCGCGCCATTCGCCGGGCACCGCCAACCTCGCATGGGACGAGCTCTATTTCTGGGACGGCCGCGTCGACACGCTGGAAGCCCAGATGCTCGCCGCCGTCGCCGGCCCGTCGATGAACACGCCGCATGCCGAGCTTGAAAAGAAGCTGCGCGCCGTGCCGGGCTACGCCCCGCTCTTCGCCAAAGCGTTCCCGGGAACGGCCGAGCCGATCACGGCCCTGAACGTCGCCAAGGCCATCGCCGTTTACGAGCGCACGCTCGTTTCCGGCAAGGCGCCGTTCGACGCGTGGATCGAGGGCGACGAAGCCGCGATCTCGCCCGACGCCAAGGACGGGTTCTGGCTGTTCGTCGGCAAGGCGAACTGCGCGGCCTGCCACAACACCTGGCGCTTCACCGACGGCAGCTTCCACGACATCGGCCTGCCCGGCGAGGATCCCGGCCGCGG
>JAYRKO010000709.1:0-1727 GCA_041905745.1 Tagaea sp.
GCCGACGCGTCGCGCGCCAGCGCCAGATACTTCTCCAGCACCTGATAGGCGTTGCCGCGGATGCGGACTTCCGGCCCGTTCGAATCGAACGTCTGCGCGCGGAAGGGCACGTTCGGACGACCGCCGCCGCCACCGCCCCCGCCGCCACCGCCACCGCCGCGATAGTTGTTGCTGTGGCCGCCGCCATGGCCGCCCCGGTTCCGTTGACGCTTCATCGTTCGACTGCCTTGTCCTGACGGTCCGCACGGATTGCCGCAGGATTGCGGGCCCCTTCGAACCGTCGATGATTGGTTGGCCGCCCCGGGGGCGGACGACGGGAGGGGCACTGAAGGCCGCTGTCCGGTCGCGCGTCGCCCGAAATTTGGTTGGTCGGGGTCGACGCGGGAACGACACTAGTCCCCGCGAAGGCCCGATCCAAGCGCTATTTTGCCACGCGCACGCAGCGTTCGATGCCCGCCAGATCGCGCTCGACGCCCGCGACCGACAGGCCGCGCGCGCGCGCGAGTCCCGCGACGTCGTCGGCCTGCCCGATGCCGATCTCGAGGAAGCACATCCCGTCGGGTGCGAGCAGCCGCGGCACGTCGTCGAGGATCGCGCGGTAGCAGTCGAGCCCGTCGGGCCCGCCGTCGAGCGCGTCGTGCGGCTCGAAATCGCGCACCTCGATCGCGAGGCCCGGGATCTCGTCGCGCGGGATATAGGGCGGGTTGGAAAAGATCACGTCGAACGTGCCGGCAAGTGCCGCGGCCCAGTCGCCGCACACGAAGCCGGTGCGCGCGGCAAGCCCCAGCGAGTCGGCGTTGGACGCCGCCACGCCCAGTGCCGCCTCGCTGCGGTCGACGGCGATGCCCTGCGCGTGCGCGCGCTCGGACAGGAACGACAGCAGCAGGCAGCCCGTGCCCGTGCCCAGATCGAGCGCGCGCCACGGCCGGGCCGCGTCGGCGGCGAAGGCAAGTGCCGCCGCAACCAGGGTCTCGCTGTCCGCGCGCGGGACGAGCGTGGCCGACGTCACCGCGAATTCGAGGCTCCAGAATTCCTTGTGGCCCATCAGATAGGCCATCGGCGCGCCCGCCACGCGCCTTTCGACCAGCGCGCGGGCGAACGCCACGCTCGTCTCGTCGAGCTCGCGTTCGGGATGTGCCACCATCGTTTCGAGTGTGGCCCGCGCCGCGTCGCCCACGATCACGCGCGCCTCCAGCCGGGGATTTTCGATCCCCGCTTCGGCCAGTACGGCGGCGCTTTCGCGGACGAGCGCGTCGATCCTCACGAAAGCTCCGCAAGCTTCGCCGCGCGATCCTCGGCGATCAGGGCGTCGACGAACCGGTCGAGGTCGCCTTCGACCACGCGGTCGATCTCGTAGACCGTCAGGTTGATGCGGTGGTCGGTGACGCGTCCCTGCGGGAAGTTGTAGGTGCGGATGCGTTCCGACCGGTCGCCCGTACCCACCTGCCCCTTGCGCTCGGCCGAACGGGCGGCGTCGGCGCGCGCGCGCTCGGCCTCGTAGAGGCGCGCGCGCAGGATCTTCATCGCCTTGGCCTTGTTCTTGTGCTGCGACTTCTCGTCCTGCTGCTGGACGACGATGCCCGTGGGCATGTGCGTGATGCGCACGGCGCTGTCGGTCGTGTTGACCGACTGGCCGCCGGGCCCGGAGGAGCGGAAGATGTCGATGCGCAGATCCTTCTCGTCGATCTGGACGTCGACCTCCTCGGCCTCGGGCAGCACCGCGACCG
>JAYRKO010000710.1:0-1723 GCA_041905745.1 Tagaea sp.
ACGGACTCGCCGTCGTGCAGCACGACGATCGAGCGCATGACGTTCTCGATCTCGCGCACGTTGCCCGGCCACGAATAGGTGCGCAGCGCGTACTCGGCCTCGGGCGCGATGTCGCGGAAGGCCTTGCCTTCGTCCTTCGTGAAGCGCTGCAGCGCGTGGCGCGCGAGCAGCACGGCGTCGTCCTCGCGCTCGCGCACCGGCGGCAGCTGGACGGGGATCACGTGCAGGCGGAAGAACAGGTCCTCGCGCAGGCGCCCGGCCTTCACTTCCTGGCGCGCCTCGCGCGTGGACGAGCACACGATGCGCACGTCGGCCGCTTCGCCCGGTCCGCCGCCCATCGGCTCGACGATGCCGGTTTCCATGAAGCGCAGCAGCTTCGACTGGAGGCCGGCGTCCATGTCGCCGATTTCCTCGATGAAGATCGTGCCGCCCGAGGCGCGCAGCAGCGCGCCCTTCTTGTCCTCGGCCGCGCCCGCGAAGGCGCCCTTGCGGTGGCCGAACAGCTCGCTCTCGATCGACTCGCGCGGCAACGCGGCGCACGAAACGGCCACGAACGGGCCCGCGGCGCGCGGCGAGCGGCGGTGGATCGCGTCGGCGCACACTTCCTTGCCCGTACCGCTTTCGCCGCTGACATAGATCGGCGCCTGGCTGGGGGCGGCGCTGTCGACGATGCGGTAGACGCGCTGCATGGCGAGCGAGGCGCCCACGAAGCCGAAATAGCGGTTGCGGCCGAACTCGGACTCGTACGTGTCGACGGCCACGCGCAGGCGGCGGCGTTCCATCGCGTTGCGCATCGTCACGAGAAGGCGGTCGCGCGCGAAGGGCTTCACGATGAAGTCGAACGCACCCTCGCGCATCGCCTCGACCGCGACCGCAAGCGTTCCGGTCGCCGTGACGACGAGCGTTTCGACCGGCAGGCTCTGCCGGCGGATTTCCTTCAGGATCGAAAGGCCGTTGCCGTCGGGCAGGTTCAGGTCGAGGACGACGGCGTCGAACCGTTCCGATCCCAGATGGCCGAGCGCCAGCGCCACGGTCCCGGCCACCTTCACCCGGTAGTCCGCGGAACGCAGATACTCTTCGTACAGGGCCGCCGTCGCCTCGGAATCTTCAACCACAAGGATCGACGGCGAGGATTGAGCGGCCGCCTTTATCTCGCTGGCGGTAGGCAGGGCCTCGGTCATTTGGCCGAGTATGTCCGGGCCGCCCGGGGGGAAGCAAGCGGTTAACGGCGCTTGTAATATTCACAAATCTCTTCCCTTGGCTATGGGCCGCGACTATGTTCTGCCCCCAACAGAGATGCGGCGGCACGTGCCCTCCGGGGGACGGCTCCAGCATCCGGCCGACAAGACAGGGTTCAGGTTCACGTCGAGGTTCGCGAGGCCGCGCGGGTGGAGTATTTCCTACAACAGCTGATCAACGGCCTGACGCTGGGTGCGATCTACGGTTTGATCGCGATCGGTTACACGATGGTCTACGGGATCATCGGCATGATCAACTTCGCCCACGGCGAAGTTTACATGATCGGCGCGTTCATCTCGGTCATCGTGTTCACGATGCTGGGGCCCTTCGGCTTCGCCAGCCCCGTGCTCGCCATCGGGCTTGTCCTGTTCGCGGCGCTGATCTTCACCTCGGTCTACGGCTGGGCGATCGAGCGCATCGCCTATCGCCCGCTGCGCGGTTCGTTCCGCCTGGCGCCGCTGATCTCGGCCATCGGCATGTCGAT
>JAYRKO010000711.1:0-1722 GCA_041905745.1 Tagaea sp.
GGCGCTGGGCCTGCGTGGCGCGGTTGAACTGGCTCTGCTCGTAGCTCCACCCGCCGACGAGCGCGCGCACGCGGCCGGTGTGCGGGTCCATCGCGACGACGGCACCGCCCACGTTGGGGATCTGGCGTAGTGCGAAGCGGCGCGGTGCGCCCGCCGCCGCGTTCGCCGGTGCGGCGACCGGCTCGACCAGCACGAGATCGCCCGGCGCCACCACGTCGGCCGGCGTGCGGATCGCAGGGCCCGTGCGCTGGTCTTTCTCCGTGCGCCGCGCCCAGCGCATCTCCTCGATCGGCAGCGTGCCGGCCGATCCGTCGGCGAAGGCAAGCTCGGCCGCATCGGACGCGGTCGCGCGCACCAGTGCCACCTGCCATTCGGGCAGCGCGCCCGCGGGCCTCGCGAAACCGGCAAGCAGCCGGCGCCAGTCGGCACCGTTGGCATCCATGCGCCCGACCGGGCCACGCCAGCCGTGGCGGCGGTCGTAGGCCATCAGCCCGCGGCGCAGCGCCGTCTCGGCGGCGGCCTGGATCTTCGGGTCCATCGACGTGCGCACCGACAGCCCGCCGCGGAAAAGCTCGCGCTCGCCGAAGCGCGCGAGAAGCTCGCGCCGCACTTCCTCGGCGTAATAGTCGGCGCGCACCGTGTCCTCGGGTCCGCGCTGGCGCGTGACGATTGCCTGCGCGCGCGCCGTTTCGTATTCGGCCGGCGTGATGTGGCCGTCTTCCAGCATGCGGCCCAACACCCAGTCGCGCCGTTCGCGCGCGCGGTCCATGTAGCGGCGCGGGTCGTAATTGTTGGGCGCCTTGGGCAGCACGGCGAGGAACGCCGCCTCGGCCAGCGTCAGCTCGTCGAGGCTGCGGTCAAAATAGTTCGTCGCCGCCGACGCCACGCCGTAGGCGCCGAAGCCCAGATAGATCTCGTTCAGATAAAGTTCGAGGATGCGGCGCTTGGACAGCGCCTCTTCGATGCGCAGCGCCAGGATCGCTTCCTTGGCCTTGCGCTCGATCGACACCTCGTTCGTCAGCAGCATGTTCTTGGCGACCTGCTGCGTGATCGTCGAAGCGCCCACCGGCCGGCGCGCGCCGAAATTGAGCGCGTTCTGCAACGCCGCGCGCGCGATGTCGGGCAGGCTTACGCCGGGA
This sequence comes from Tagaea sp., assembly GCA_041905745.1. Lineage (GTDB taxonomy): Bacteria > Pseudomonadota > Alphaproteobacteria > CACIAM-22H2 > CACIAM-22H2 > Tagaea. Next base: position 1,140 of record JAYRKO010000711.1, read on the forward strand.
TGCGTGAAGAACGTCTTGTCCTCGGCCGCGAGGAAGGCGTTCACCACGCGCCTGGGGATCGCGTCGTAGGGAACGAAGGTGCGCTTCTCGATTGCGAATTCCGCAAGGATGCGCCCGTCGCCCGCATGCACGCGCGTAGTGACGGAGGGTTGGTATTCCGCGAGCTGGCGGTGGTCGGGCAGGCCGCGGCCGAAATACCAGAAGCCCGCAATCGCCGCTGCCCCGCCGCCCACGACGGCGAGGAAAAGGAGGACGACGAGCGTGATGATCCCGCGGCGCATGGACGGCTTCCGGCTTAGGTGCGGGGCGGAATATAGCCCCGCCGCGGGCCGCTGTCAGGGCCGTCGGACGGGATTGGTCGCGAAATAGCCCTCGACCGCGCGCACGATGCCGCCGGCCACCTTCGAGCGGTGCTGGGGCCGGGTCAGCAGTTCCTCGTCGTCGCGGTTGGAAAGGTAGCCGAGCTCGATCAGCACCGAGGGCACGTCGGGCGAGCGCAGCACCGCGAAGCCCGCGAAGCGGTGCGGGTTCTGGGGCAGCAGCAGCACCTCGCGCCCCAGCTCCTTGACGAGCTGGCGGGCCA
>JAYRKO010000712.1:0-1719 GCA_041905745.1 Tagaea sp.
AGAAGCCGGCGCGCGGTTCGGCGGAGAATTCCGCGGAACGCAGGCGATCGCCGACACCCAATATCGCCGTGAGCAACGAATCGCCGTGCCGGCCCTCGCACGGCGCACCGTCGAGCACGAACGCCACACGCTCGGCCTCCTGCCGCTTCAGTCGATGGAGGATTGGCACCCCGTCACCTCGAAATGGGCCGGCTATCCCGTCGCGCCCGGCGGTTCGCACAAGGAGACGAAAGCGGATCGCAAACGTCAATCCCGGAGGCCTGTATACCCGAATTCGCGCCGCCTTGGTCCATCGACGGAAATCCGGCGGCCGAGCGCCGCCCGGACGGCGCACCAAGGCGCCTAAATGTCGTTGTCACCGTACATTTGATCGGATGCACCGGATCCGGACGCCTATTTCGGGCGGGGTGGCCCGTTCCTCGCAAGGTTCTGTTGCGCGCGGCGGCCCGAGGCGTCAACAATGCGGTCGGTATTGCGGATAGTGCCGTCTGGAACTGGTGCAGAAAGCCAATGGCGTTGCTGAGCATCGAGAACGTCACACGGAGCTTCTACGGCGTTAACGCGCTGAACGGCGTGACGTTTTCTGTCGACGGAACCGGGATCACGGGGCTGATCGGCCCCAACGGTGCGGGCAAGACGACCCTTTTCAACTGCATCTCGGGCACGATCCCGCCGGACGGGGGCGACATCGTGTTCGACGGGCGAAGCATCGCCGGCCTGCGCCCCGACCAGGTGACGCAGGCCGGGCTCGTGCGCACGTTCCAGATCGCGCGCGGCCTGCCGCGCCTCACCGTCTACGACAACCTGATGCTCTACGGCGCCCGCCAACCCGGCGAGCGCGTCTGGGACGCGCTGCTGGGAACTCCGGCGGCCCGCGCACGGGAAAGCGAACTTTCCGAGCGCGCGCTGGCGGTCGCCGCGCGCCTCAATTTGACGCGCGTGCTGCGCAACACGGCGGCGGAACTGTCCGGCGGCCAGAAGAAGCTGCTCGAGATCGGCCGCGCGCTGATGGCGGAACCCCGTATGCTGCTGCTCGACGAGCCGGTGGCCGGCGTCAACCCGACCCTCGCGCGCGAGATCGGCGAACACCTGAAGACGCTGGCGCGCGAAGGGTTACCCATCCTGCTGATCGAACACCACATGGACATGGTCGCCCGCCTCTGCGACCGCGTGGTGGTCATGGCCGAAGGGCGCCTCCTCGCCGAGGGAAAATTCGACGCCGTCGCCGGCGACGAACGCGTCCAGGAAGCCTACATGGGACGCCGCTGGCGGAGTGCCGGCTGATGGCCGAACTGATCGCGCGCGGCATCGTCGCCGGGTACGGGGCGGCCGACGAGATCCTGAAAGGGGTCGACCTCCATGTCGGGCGCGGCGAAATCGTGTGCATCATCGGGCCGAACGGCGCCGGCAAATCGACGCTCCTGAAGACGATCGCCGGGCTCATCGTTCCCAAATCGGGCTCCGTCGCGCTCGACGGGCACGACATCACCGGGCGACCGCCGCGCGACATCGCACGCGCCGGGCTCGCCTACGTGCCGCAGGAGCACAACATCTTCCCCTCCCTCAGCGTGCGCGAGAACCTGGAGATGGGGGGCTATGTCGATCCCGCCAACGTCCGCGCGCGCATCGCGACCGCGATGGAGCGCTTTCCCGTGCTGGGCGCCAAGCAGCGTCAGGCCGCGCGCACGCTCTCGGGCGGGGAGCGCCAGATCCTCGCGA
>JAYRKO010000072.1:0-8975 GCA_041905745.1 Tagaea sp.
CGCGCGGGCGCGTTCTTCATCGTGCACGTCGATTCCGTCACGCCCGCCCAGCGCCGCCCGTTCGACGCCGTGAAGGCGGACGTCGCCGCGCTGTGGAAGTCCGAGCGGCAGGCCGAACGCGCCGTCGAGCGCGCCAAGGAGATCGTCGATGCGGTCGGCCGCGGCGAGACTCTGGAAGCGGTCGTCCTGCGCTTCAACCTGCGCATCGAACCGATCCCGGCCGTCCTGCGCACCGGCGACCAGGCAAGCGTGCCGAGCCAGGTGGCTTCGCGCCTGTTCGCGCAGAAGCCGGGCGAAGTCGGCGTCAGCCCCGGCCTCGACGGGCAGTACGTCGTTCGCACGACGGGCATCGTGCCCGCCGACCCGGCCGCAGATGCGGCCGGCATGGACCAGCTGCGCACGCAGATCCGCCGCGACATGGCGGGCGACGTGTCGGGCGAATACGGTCAGGCGCTGCGCCAGCGCTACGGCGTGACGGTCAACCGCAGCGTCGTCGACCGCGTGAACTGAAGAAACGGAAAAGGTCCGGCGCTCAGCGCGCCGGGAACCTCATCCACGGCGGCTCGCCCTCGTAGCCGGCGACGGCCGGCTGCGCGACGGGCTCCGGCGCCGGCACGGCGGTGCGCGCGGGCACCAGCCGCGGCGCCGGCGGCTCCGACGTCGCACCACCCATCGCGACAGCGTCGCGCCCGGCCGGATCGCGGCGCAGGTTTCGCACGATCGCCGAGACGGGCACGAGCTGGAGCCCGCGCGAATTCATCGTCGGGATCCAGGCCGCGAGCGCTTCGATCGTCGCGTCGTGCGGATGGCCGATGGCGATCGCCATGCCCTTGCGCGTCGCCACGCGCTCCAGCTCGGCAAGCTGCTTGCGCACCGCACCGGCGTCGAGCTCGTTGTCGAGGAACACGTCGCGCGCCCCGGCCGCAAGCCCCATGTCGAGCGCAAGTCCGGCCGCAACGGAACCGCCCGACGTGCGGCTGTCGACGAAAAGCAGGCCCCGCGCGGCGATTTCGTCCATCACCGGGCGCAGCGCGCGCGCGTCGCGCGTGAAGCGGCTGCCCATGTGGTTGTTGAGGCCGACGGCCATCGGCAGCCGGTCGAATGCGGCCGCCACGCGCGCACGGATATCGTCGGCGGGCATGCCGACGAAAAGCGCGCCGGGTCCGGGATCCTCGCGGCCCTCGGGCTCCATCGGCATATGCAGCATGATTTCGTGACCGGCCTGACGCGCCGCGCCCGCCTGCACCCCCACATCGGGCGCGTAGCTCATGAACGACATCGTCAGCGGGCCGGGCAAAGCGGCGGTGCGTGCGGCGCGCGCGCGGTCGAGCCCCAGATCGTCGATGACCAGCGCCACCCACGCGCCCGCGCGCACGCGCGGCGGGCGCACCGCACGTGCCTCCCAGCCCGCATCCGACACGCGCGGACGCGCTGCGGGTACCTCGTCCGGCACCGGTGCCGCGGCGACGGGTCCGGTCGGGCGGGCCTCGACGCGCGGACCGGCAGTCGGCCGGATCTCGAAATACGGAACGACAGGCGGCGCCTCGGCAACGACGGCCGCTACGGCGGGGGCTTCAGCCGACTTTGTCGACACGGCAGCAAGAGTTGCGGTCGCCGCAGACCGTAACGTCGGACGCGGTGGCGCACCGTCGCCAGCGAGCAGCAGATAGCCGGCGGCAATGGACAACGGCACCGCGACGAGCGACGCGATGCCGAAATCCCGCGCGAAGGAGCGCTTTCTGGACCGGCCGGCAGGCTGCATGCCGCATTTATAGACCGATTCGGCTGCCGACCCGACGCAAGATGCACGCGGAAGGCGTTCCTTCACAGGATGTTAATCATTTTGCTGGCAATTGCGTTTACGTCATACCGGCTGGAAAATAGCGGATCGACGTACCGAACCCCGGACTGGAAGCATCGTGACCAAGCGTCTCTTCGTACGCGCGGGCGGCCTTTCGCTCGCAGCCGTTCTCTGCGCCACCCTCGCCGCTTGCTCGGGCGGGTCGCCGTTTGGTTCGCTGCGCGGATCCTCAGGCCCCGTGGCCAATCTCGACGGCACTTATCGCGGCGAAATGATCGGCCGGACGGGCCGTCCTTACGGCTGCGTCAACAAGGTCACGCTCGTGCTCACGCTCAAGCTCGGCGAAGCGCGCGGCGAAATGTTCACGCCGCCGATCACAGACGCACCGTCCGGCACGTTCTACGGGTTCGTCGAAGGGAACGGCCGGTTGCGTACGACCGCACGCGTCGGCGAACAGACGCTTGGCATCGACGCCGATTTTTCCGGCGACCGGCTCAGCGGTTACGCCGAAAACGACAAGTGCGCGATGACGATCAACGCGCGCAGATCCGATGCCGGGTGACCTGAGAAAGAAAACGGGAACGCCGCCGACGATCCGCCGCGGCCCGGAGACGCTCGGCTATTCGCGCTTCAAGTGGATGCTCGTGGCGCTCGCCGTGGGGCTGAGCGTCGCCTTCTTCGCGTTCTTCATCTTCAGTTCCAAGCAGAGCGCCGATCAGGCGCAGCGCAACGCCGAGCGGCAGATGGCGAACATCGCCGCACTTCTCGCCGATCAGGCGCAGCAGGCATTCGCGGGCGTGCGCCTGTCGCTCGCCACCGCGGCGGCCGAAATCGCCGGCGAGAAGGAGCCTCCGGCGCTCAACCGCATCCTCCAGCGCTACGCCGCGATCGACCCGCGTCTTCTGCGCGTGACGCTGCTCGACGCCGAAGGGCGTCCGCGCGCTTCGGGCGGAACGTTGGAACCGGGCGCCGATTTCACCCGGCGCGAATGCTGGCAATATCTCGTTTCGACCCCCGGCGCCTCGGAAGCGATCGAGGCGCCGCGGCTCGACCCGAATTCCGGCCAGTGGGTCGTCACCGTGGCGCGCGCATTGCGCGATTCCGACGGAAGATGGCGCGGCGCGCTGTTCGCCGATCTGCCGCGCAGTTTCTTCGAGAAGCTCTACGTGCAGCTCGATGCCGGCCGGCACAGCGCCTTCGGCATCCTCGACCGGCGCGGCACCGTCGCCGCGCGATCAGTGGGCGTGGAGCGCGTACCCGACGACGCGCTCGCCGGCAATCCGTTCTTCGAAACGGCGGTGAGCGCCGGCACGCAGGGCGACAGCGTGCGGCGCATCGCCGGTCTCGACGGCGTGGAACGCATCTATGCCTTCGCGGCGGCACCCGGCCTGCCCTACGTCGTCTATGCCGGCACGTCGCCCGACGACTATCTTGCGGACTGGCGCGAGAACGTCCGCATTTCGCTGCCGTTCTCCTCGCTCGTCGTGGCGATCTTCATCTTCCTCATCCTGGCGCTCGCCCGCCATCTCGGCCGGCTCGAGGAAAGCGAGGCCTCGATCCGCCAGTCCGACGCGCGCTACCAGACGCTCGTCGCCAACATTCCGGGCATCGTGTTCCAGCGCCGGCGCAGTGCCGACGGTCGCGACGCCGTCGTGTGGATCAGCGAGGCGGTCGAGACGCAGCTCGGCATTTCGGCCGAGGCGTGCATGCGCGAGGGTGGCCGGCCGCTCGGCCGCGCGACCGACCCCGACGACCTGAAACTCCTCCAGGAAGCGTACGACCGCTCCGCTTCGGGCATGGTCGGCGTCCACTGGGTCGGCCGCGTCAGCCATGCGGATGGCCGCCGGCGCTGGTTCGAGATGACCGCGCGCCCGCGCCGCTCGCACGAAGGCGATCTCATCTGGGAAGGCATCGCGCTCGACGTCACGGACCGCGTGGTGGCCGAACACGCGCTGGAAAACGTCCGCGCCCAGCTCGACGCCAAGAAGGCCCAGCTCGAGACCGCGCTTTCCAACATGGCGCAGGGAATGTGCGTCTACGACGACGCGCTGCGCCTCGTGGTGTTCAACCGCCGCTATCTCGAACTCTACGGCCTCGAGGATGCCGGCATCCGCGAGGGCAGTACGCTTGAGGAGACGATGCGCGCGTCGATCTCGCGCGGCAACTACGCGCTCGAACGCGCCGAGACGATCGTTCAGGATCGGCTTGCCGCCGCGCGGCGGCGCGAGCCGCACCGGCTCGTCCAGCGGCTTGAAAACGGGCACGTGATCGAGGTCGACGTCCGCCCCCTCGCGGCCGGGGGCTCGGTCGCGAGCTTCACCGACATCACCGAGCGCGAGAATGCCGGCGTGGCGCTGCGCCAGGCAAAGGAGACGGCCGAGCTGGCCGACCGCGCGAAGTCGCAGTTCCTCGCCAACATGAGCCACGAGCTGCGCACGCCGCTCAACGCGATCATCGGCTTCGCCGAGATCATGACCGACAAGCTGTTCGGCTCGCTCGGCGATCCGCGCTACGACGAATACGCGCTCGACATCCGCGAGTCCGGCCGGCATCTGCTGATGCTGATCAACGACATTCTCGATCTGTCCAAGATTGAGGCGCGTCAGGCGACGCTGCGCGAGGAACAGGTCGACATCGGCGAGGTCTTCAACTCGTGCATGCGTCTGGTCAGCGAGCGCGCGCAGCGCGGTTCGCTCGACCTCGACGTGCGCTCGCCCGACGACCTGCCGGCGATCTGGGCCGACCGAATCAAGCTCAAGCAGATCCTGCTGAACCTGCTGTCGAATGCGATCAAGTTCACGCCGGCCGGCGGCAAGGTCGCCATGCGCGCGACGCGCCGGACCGACGGCGGGATCGATATCGTCGTGACCGACACCGGCATCGGCATGCGCGCGCAGGATATTCCGGTGGCGCTGCAGCCTTTCCGGCAGATCGAGTCCACGCTTGCCCGCCGGCACGAGGGCACCGGCCTCGGCCTGCCCCTTACCAAGGCGATCGTCGAGATGCACGGTGGCCGGCTCGACCTGCAATCGACGCCGGGAAAGGGCACGGCCGCGACGGTCACCTTCCCCGCCGAACGCGTCATCGACCCCCACGGCGTCCAGGATGCCCAGCTCGCCGAGGCCATCCACGCGGCGCGCAACGCTTTGTGAGCGCAGGAAATTCCTGCTATAAGCGCCGGAAATTCGCGCCCGAACGCACTTTCCGGAGACGCCCCGATGGCCGGCGACATGACGCAACTGAAGACGCTTCTCGCCCGCGTGGCCGACGGGCACCGGCTTTCCGAGACCGAGGCCGCCGAAGCCTTCGACATCATGATGTCGGGCAACGCCACGCCCGCGCAGATGGGCGCCTTCCTGATGGCGCTGCGCGTGCGCGGCGAAACGGTCGACGAGATCGCGGCGGCCGCACGCACGATGCGCGCGAAGGCGCTGAAGATCGCCGCGCCCGACGATGCGGTCGAAGCGGTGGGCACCGGCGGCGATGCGTCGGGCTCCTTCAACATCTCGACCGCCACGGCCTTTGTCGTCGCCGGCAGCGGCCTTAAGGTCGCCAAGCACGGCAATCGCGCCTTTTCGTCGAAATCGGGCGCGGCCGACGTGCTTATGGCGCTGGGCGTGAACATCGACTGCGACATGAAGCTCGTCGAATACGCGATCTCGAAGGCGGGCGTGGGCTTCATGATGGCCCCGCGCCACCATTCCGCGATGCGCCACGTCGCGGGTGCGCGCGTTGAACTGGGCACGCGCACGATATTCAACCTGCTGGGGCCGCTTTCCAATCCCGCCGGCGTGAAGCGCCAGCTCGTGGGCGTGTTCGCGCGCAAGTGGATCGGTCCGCTGGCCGAGACGCTGGGCCGGCTCGGCTCGACGCGCGCATGGGTCGTGCACGGTTCGGACGGCCTCGACGAGATCACGACGACCGGACCGACGCACGTCGCCGAGCTTTCCGGCGGCAAGGTGCGCGAGTTCGACATTTCGCCGGCCGACGCCGGGCTGCCGACGGCGAAGCCCGCCGATCTCAAGGGCGGCACGGCGCAGGAAAACGCGGCCATGCTGCGCGACGTCCTTGCCGGCAAGAAGGGGCCGCTGCGCGACGTGGTGCTGATGAATTCCGCCGCCCTCCTCGTCGTGGCGGGTGCTGCCGCCGATCTCAAGACCGGCGTGGCGAAGGCCGCACAGTCGATCGATGGCGGGACGGCAAAGAAGGCACTCGACGAGTTGGTCGAGATCACGAACCGGTCCGCCGCATGAGCGACGTGCTCGCGAAGATCTGCGCGGACAAGCGCGTCGAGGTCGCGGCGCGCAAGGCGCGCGTGCCCGAGGCGGCGCTCGCGGCGAAACTCGCGCAGGCCACGCGCCCGCGCGGGTTCGCCGGCGCGCTGCGCGCGCGCCGTGCCGCGGGCGACGTCGCGCTGATCGCGGAGATCAAGAAGGCGTCGCCGTCCAAGGGTCTCATCCGCGCCGATTTCGACCCCGCGACGCTGGCGCGCGCCTATCTCGACGGCGGCGCGACGTGCCTGTCGGTCCTGACCGACGAGCCCTATTTCCAGGGGCGCGACGAATATCTGCAGGCGGCACGCGCTACGGTCGGCCTGCCGGTGCTGCGCAAGGATTTCGCGCTCGACCCCTACCAGATCCGCGAGACGCGGGCGCTGGGCGCCGACTGCGTGCTGCTGATTCTCGCCGCACTGGACGATTGCGAGGTCCAGGACCTGTGCGAAATGGCGCTCGATCTCGGTCTCGACGTGCTGGCCGAGGTGCACGACGGCGTCGAACTCGACCGCGCGCTGAAGCTGCCCGCGCAAGGCCAGCACGGCAACGAGACGATGATCGGCGTCAACAACCGGAACCTCAAGACGCTGGTCGTGGATCTGGCGACATTCGAGACACTGGCGCCGCGCGTGCCGCGCGAACGCCTGCTGGTGGCCGAAAGCGGCATCAAGACGCCGGCCGACATCGCGCGGCTGGAGCGCGCGGGCGCCGGCGCGTTCCTTGTGGGCGAAAGTCTGATGCTTCAGGCCGATGTGGCGCGGGCCACGAAGGCGCTGCTTGCGCGCGAAACGGTGCGCGCGTGAGCGGGCTCACGCATTTCGACGCCGCGGGCAACGCCGTGATGGTCGATGTGGGCGCCAAGACGCCGACCGAACGGCTGGCCGTGGCGCGCGGGCGCGTCGTTATGGCGCCGGAGACGCTGCGCCTCATCGAGACGCGCGGCTTCAAGAAGGGCGACGTGCTGAGCGTGGCGCAACTCGCCGGCATCATGGGCGCCAAGAAGACGAGCGAACTGATCCCGCTGTGCCATCCCGTGGCGCTTACGTCGGTCAAGGTCGAGCTGCGTGCCGATCCGACGGCCAATGCGGTCGAGATCGAGGCGAGCGCCAAGACCTTCGGCCAGACGGGCGTCGAGATGGAGGCGCTGACGGCCGTATCCGTCGCCGCACTCACCGTCTACGACATGTGCAAGGCCGTCGATCGCGGCATGCGCATCGGCGACATCCGCCTCGTCCGCAAGGAAGGCGGAAAGTCGGGCACGTTCGAACAGGACTGAGCCGCCGATGATCCCCGTCGCCGAGGCGCGACAGCGCATCCTCAAGGGTCTGGCGCCGCTCCCGGCGGAAACCGTGGCGCTTTCCGAAGCGCACGGCCGAACGCTGGCCGCCGACCTGCGCGCGCGGCTGACGCAGCCCCCCTTTCCCGTATCGGCAATGGACGGCTACGCCGTGCGCGCGGCCGACATCGCGACGGCACCCGCAACGCTCGACATGATCGGCAGCGCGCCGGCCGGCCACATGTTCGCGGGCACCGTCGGCCCCGGCCAGTGCATCCGCATCTTCACCGGCGCGGTCGTACCCGATGGGGCCGACACGATCCTCATCCAGGAGAACGCGAAGGCCGACGGCAACCGCATCACCGCGATGCAGGCCGAGCCCAAGGGGCGCTTCGTGCGGCCGGCCGGTCTGGATTTTCGCGAAGGCGACGTCGCCATCGCGGCGGGCAGCGTGCTCGACGCGCGCCACGTGGGCCTCGCCGCGGCGACGAACCATGCGTGGATCGACGTGCGCCGCCGTCCGCGCGTTGCGATCCTTGCGACCGGCGACGAGATCGTTCTGCCCGGCACCGATCCGGCGCCGGGCCAGATCGTGTCGTCGAACGGCCCGGCGCTTGCCGCCTTCGTCGCGGCCGCCGGCGGCGTGCCGGTGCTGCTGCCCATCGCGCCCGACGATGCCAGCGCGCTGCAATCGATCGCGGCGGGCGCGCGCGGCTGCGACCTTCTCGTGACGACGGGTGGGGCTTCGGTGGGCGAGCACGATCTCGTGCGCGACGCACTTGGGGCGACGGGCCTTGCGCTCGATTTTTGGCAGATCGCCATGCGGCCGGGAAAGCCGCTGATGTTCGGGCGCTTCGGCGACGTGCCGCTCCTCGGCCTGCCGGGCAATCCGGTTTCGAGCCTCGTCTGCGCGATCCTCTTCCTCGGCCCCGCGATCGCCGCGATGCTCGGCCGGCGCGAATTCGGTCCGCATGTGGTGCGCGCGGAACTGGGCCGCGACCTTGCGGCCAACGACCGGCGCGAGGATTACCTGCGCGCCACGCTGTCGCGCGCGGCCGACGGCCGCCTCGTCGTGGCGCCCTACGACAAGCAGGACAGTTCGATGATGGGCCTGCTGGCGCGCGCCGACGCGCTCGCCATCCGCCCGCCCAACGCACCCGCCGCCCGCAAGGGTGACCCGATCGACGCCATCCTGCTCTAAGTGTCGACGATACGGTCTGTGGATAAGCCTTGACGCTCAGCGCGAACTAAACTAGAACGGTTCATGATTGTTGCGGGTTCGTTTACGAGATGTTGTGGTCCCCTCCCCTACATCTCGCGACTGGTTGAGAAGTCCGGTCGCTCGTGGCGTACCCCGACACCATCACCGAAGCCGCCGCCGGCTTCCGCCACGAAGGTGCGTCCATGCTGACCCGCAAGCAATACGAGCTGCTGCTCCTCATCAACCAGCGCCTGGCCGATGCCGGCGTGCCGCCGTCGTTCGACGAGATGAAGGATGCGCTCGGCCTCAAGTCGAAGTCGGGCATCCACCGCCTCATCACGGGCCTCGAGGAGCGCGGCTTCATCCGTCGCCTGCCGCATCGCGCGCGCGCGCTCGAAGTCGTGCGCCTGCCCGACAACCTCA
>JAYRKO010000713.1:0-1718 GCA_041905745.1 Tagaea sp.
GTTCGACAGGCCCAGCACGATCTGGACGTCGGGCATTTCCTTCGCGATCGCCTCGATGCCGTCGAGCGTTTCGAGCGCGAGCTTGCGGTCGTCCTCGTTGCCGGTGGCGATCGTGAAGGTGAGCGGGTCGATCATCAGGTCGCTTTCGCGAAGCCCGAAGCGGCCGCACGCGAAATCGCGCAGGCGCTTGGCGATGGCGAGCTTGCCCTTCGCGTCCTTGGCCATGCCCGTCTCGTCGATCGTCAGCGCGATGACCGCGCAGCCGAAGCGGCGCGCGAGTTCCATGCGCTTCTCGGCCGGCTCCTCGCCGTCCTCGAAATTGATCGAATTGAGGATCGCCTTGCCGCCGTAGAGCTTGAGCGCGCTTTCGAGCACGATCAGTTCGGTCGAATCGATGACGAGGGGCGCGGTGATCGAACCGCGGAAGCGGCTGACGACCTCGCCCATCTCCTTCACTTCGTCGCGGCCGACGAAGGCGGTGCACACGTCGAGCGCGTGCGAGCCCTCGCGCACCTGCTCGCGGCCCATGTCGAGGCAGCCTTCCCAGTTGCCCTCTTCCTGGAACTTGCGCCACGCGCGCGAGCCGTTGGCGTTGCAGCGCTCGCCGATGGAGAAATACGCGTTCTCCTGGCGCAGCGGCACCTGATGGTAGAGCGAGGCGACCGACGGCACCCACACCGACTTGCGCGCCTTGGGCGCCGGGCGGTGGCGCCCGCCGTCGGCACGGCGGCGCAGCATGGCGTCGAGCGCCGCGATATGGCCGACGTCGGTGCCGCAGCAGCCGCCGACCATGTTGATGCCGTCCTCGGCGACGAAGCGTTCGATCCACTTCGCCATCGCGTCGGGCGCCAGCGGATAGTGCGTCTTGCCGTCGACCAGCTCGGGCAGACCGGCGTTGGGCTGCACGGTGATCGAGCGCGTCCAGTTCTCCGCCACCCACTTGACGTGCTCGGCCATTTCCTGCGGCCCCGTGGCGCAGTTGAGACCGATCGAATCGACGTCGAGGGAGTCGATGACCGTCGCGGCGGCGGCGATATCGGCGCCGACCAGAAGCGTGCCGGTCGTCTCGATCGTCACCTGCACGAGGATGGGCACGTCGCGGCCGAACTCGCGGCGCGCGCGCTTGACGCCATTGACCGCCGCCTTGATCTGCAGCGGGTCCTGGCACGTCTCGATCAGGATGCCGTCGGCCCCGCCGTCGACGAGGCCGCGCGCCTGCACGGTCAACGCGTCCTCGAGGCTCTGGTAGTCGATGTGGCCGAGCGAGGGCAGCTTCGTGCCCGGCCCGATCGAGCCCAGCACGAAGCGCGGATTGCCGTCCTTCTTCGCGAAGGCCTCGGCCTCCTCGCGCGCGTATTCGACCGCGAGCTTGTTGATCTCGTGCGCCTTGTCCTGCAGGTCGAACTCGGCAAGCGTGATCGGCGAGCCGCCGAACGTATTGGTCTGCACGACGTCGGAGCCCGCCTCGAGATACGAGCGCGCGATCGAGCGCACGAGGTCGGGGCGCGACAGCACCAGCACCTCGGTGCAGTTTTCCTTGCCCCAGTAGTCGCGCTCGATGTCGAGCGTCATGGCCTGCACGCGGCTGCCTGTGCCGCCGTCGCACAGCAGCACGCGGTCCTTGAGGGCGTCGAGGAAATGGGGGCGCATGGGTTTGTCTTTCTTCAGGCGGCCTTGGCGGGAGTCGCGGCGGGGCGCAGGCCCAGCACGTGGCAGAT
>JAYRKO010000073.1:0-8971 GCA_041905745.1 Tagaea sp.
CTTGCGAACCGCTACGACACGCGCGGCTGCGTCCCGTGCCGCCTCGAAGGACGGCGCCGGCGCATACTGCATTTCGGCGGCGATTTCGCGTTCTTCAAGCATGGCGACCTGCCCCACCCCGCCGCCGAACGACCTGATAGCTGCGGAAGACGTAGCCCACCGGAGCGCTCCAGATATGGACGAGACGTGAGAACGGGAACACCAGAAAGAGCGTGAACCCAAGAACCAGGTGCAGGCGATAGGGAAAGGCGATCGCCGCAAGCGCATCGGCCGCACCGCCGCGAAGCGTCACGATATGCTGCACATAGTCCGAGAGCACGAGCATCACGGAACCGTCCGGATGCTGGAGCGAATACGGGATCGTCACGAGCCCCAGCGTCAACTGGATCCAGAGGAGGAACACGACGAGCAGATCCATGCGGGTGCTCGTTGCGCGGATCCGGGAATCGGTCAATCGGCGATGGATGAGGATCGTCAACCCGATCCAGCACACGATGCCGAAAACGCCGCCCGCGACAATCGCAAGAAGCTGCTTCGCTTCGACGGAAAGTCCGAGGGACGTATAGACCTCGTGTGGCGTCAGGAGCCCCACGAAATGACCGCCGAAGATCGCCAGGATCCCGATATGGAAAAGGTTGGACCCCCAGCGCAGCTGGCGCGCCCGCAGCATCTGGCTGGAGCCGGATCGCCACGAATATTGTTCGCGGTCGAACCTTATCCAGCTGCCGATCAGGAAAACGCTGATGCAGATATAGGGATAGATCTCGAACAGGAATTTCTGAATCGACTGCATCCGTCCCTCCTCAACCTGCGTTCATTCGTGCGACCCAGTCGGCCGCCTTGCCGCATGCAGCGGACGCCGCAACGTCGCTGTCCGGTCCGAAGCGGACCTCGGCTTCGGCCCAGTCGCGGTCGATTTCCTCGAGCGTCGGATCGTTCTCGGGCAGCCCGTCGTCGGCAGGTGCGGCGGCTTCCCCGGCCAGTTCGCGGATCGCCGCAATCACCGCCGCATAGGGCGAGCCGCGCTTGGCAAGACGCAGCTGGATGGGCCCGAGCAGCGGCGCCACGTCGGCGAGAACCCGACGCGCCTCCTCCGCCGGCACGGCGCTCGCGAACTCGAGCACGACCGGCAGATAGTCGGGCAGTTCCTCGGGCGACAGCGCGAAACCGGCCTTGCGGTAGTGGGCGATCAGATCGACCATCGCCGGCCCGCGGTCGCGGGAGTCACCGTGGACATGCTCGAACAGGTGCAGCGAAAGCGACCGCAGCCGGTCGAACAGCGCCACCCAGCGTTCCTGCAGCGTCAGCAGGTCGTGCCCGGCCAGCATTTCGAGCGTCGCATCTAGTCGCGCGAGCGACACGGGGCCGAGCGCACCCTCGGCGCGCAGGACCGCCCGGATTTCGGCCAATGCCGACAGCAGATCGGCCGTCGGATAGTCGATGAGGGCGGAAAGCGCCTTGAACGTCTTCATGGTCAGCCCTCCGTCGGCACGCGCGCCTTGCGCTTGCCGAAAAGCGAGACGTCGTTCGTTCCTTCCGAACAGCCGTTCCCGAACGAGAAGCCGCACGACGAGCGCAGGTCGTAGGCGTTCTCCGCATATTCGCGATGGGTCGTCGGAATGACGAACCGGTCCTCATAATTCGCGATCGCGAGGATCTTGTACATGTCCTCGACCTTCGCGACGTCGAGCCCGACGCGCGCCAGAACGTCCGTGTCGTCCTTGGCCTCGACATGGCGCGAGCGCATGAACGCGCGCATGCCGAGCATGCGTTCGAGCGCGAGTGCGACCGGCGCTTCGTCGCCCGCCGTCAGCAGGTTGGCCAGATAGCGCAGCGGGATGCGCAGCGAGCGCACGTCGGGGATGCCGCCATCGCTCTCGATCTTGCCGGCATCCGACGCGGCCTGGATCGGCGACAGCGGCGGGATGTACCAGACCATCGGCAGCGTGCGGTATTCCGGATGCAGCGGGAAGGCGATCTTCCAGTCGATCGCCATCTTGTAGACCGGCGACCTGCGCGCGGATTCGAGCCACGCTTCCGGGATGCCCTCGCGCCGGGCCGCTTCCTGCACCTTGGGATCGTGCGGGTCGAGGAAGACGCCGAGCTGCGCGCCGTAAAGGTCCTTCTCGTCGGCGGCCGAGGCGGCCTCCTCGATCCGGTCGGCGTCGTAGAGCATCACGCCCAGATAGCGGATGCGGCCCACGCACGTTTCCGAGCACACGGTCGGCTCGCCGACCTCAAGGCGCGGATAGCACATGATGCACTTCTCCGCCTTGCCGCTCTGCCAGTTGTAATAGATCTTCTTGTAGGGGCAGGCCGAGACGCACATGCGCCAGCCGCGGCACTTGTCCTGGTCGACCAGAACGATGCCGTCCTCCTCGCGCTTGTAGATCGATCCCGACGGGCACGCCGCCACGCACGCCGGATTGAGGCAGTGCTCGCAAAGCCGCGGCAGGTAGAACATGAAGGTGTTCTCGAACTGCCCGTGGATCTCCTTCTGGATCCCCTCGAAGTTCGCGTCCTTCGAGCGCTTGGAAAACTCGGTGCCGAGGATTTCCTCCCAGTTCGGCCCCCACTCGATCTTCTCCATACGCCGGCCGTCGATCAGCGAACGCGGACGCGCGGTCGGGAACGCCTCCATTTCCGGCGCCGACTGGAGATGGTCGTAATCGAACGTGAAGGGTTCGTAATAGTCGTCGATCTCCGGCAGATGGGGATTGGCGAAGAGCTGCGCGAGGATGCGCCACTTGCCGCCGAGGCGCGGCCTGATCTTCCCGTTCGCCTGGCGCACCCAGCCGCCCTTCCAGCGGTTCTGGTTTTCCCATTCCTTCGGGTAGCCGATGCCCGGCTTCGTTTCGACGTTGTTGAACCACGCGTACTCGACGCCTTCGCGCGACGTCCAGACGTTCTTGCACGTCACGGAACACGTGTGGCAGCCGATGCACTTGTCGAGGTTGAGGACCATCGCGATCTGGGCGCGGACTTTCATGGGGGATACCTCCTGTCAGCTCACTGGGCGGCGGCCGGTGCCGGCCGGTCGAGCCAGTCGACATTCGCCATCTTGCGCACGATCACGAACTCGTCGCGGTTCGTACCGATTGTGCCGTGGTAGTTGAATCCGTAGCTCTGCTGCGCATACCCGCCGATCATGTGCGTCGGCTTGAGGCAGGTGCGCGTGACGGAGTTGTGGATGCCGCCGCGCGCGCGCGTCAGTTCGGAACCCGGCACGTTCACGATCTTCTCCTGCGCGTGGTACATGAGAACCATGCCGACCGCCACGCGCTGGGAAACGACCGCGCGTGCCACCAGCGCGCCATTCGCGTTGAATGCCTCGATCCAGTCGTTGTCCTCCACACCGATCGTCTTCGCATCGGTTTCGGACAGCCATACGATCGGCCCGCCGCGCGAAAGCGTGAGCATCAGCAGGTTGTCCGTGTAGGTCGAATGGATGCCCCACTTCTGGTGCGGCGTGATGAAGTTGAGCGCGATTTCGGGATTTCCGTTGGACCGCTTCTCCATCAGCGGCGCCACCGTCTTGGTGTCGACGGGCGGCTTGTAGACGCAGAAGCCCTCGCCGAAGGCGAGCATCCACGGATGGTCCTGATAGAGCTGCTGGCGGCCCGTCAGCGTCCGCCACGGGATCAGCTCGTGCACGTTCGTCCAGCCGGCGTTGTAGGTGATGTTTTCGCTCTCGATGCCGGACCAGATCGGCGACGAGATGATCTTGCGCGGCTGGGCCTGGATGTCGCGGAAGCGGATCTTCTCGTCTTCGCGCGCATCGGCCAGATGCGTGTGGTTGCGCCCGGTCACCTGGCCAAGCGACTGCCATGCCTTGACGGCGACGTGGCCGTTCGTTTCCGGGGCAAGCGCCAGGACGACCTCGGTTGCGTCGATGTCGCTGTCGATCCGGGCAAGCCCTTTCGTCGGGCCCTCCTCGGCGACCGTGCCGTTGAGATGCTTCAGGAACTCGACCTCGTCGCCGGTTTTCCAGGCCATGCCCTTTCCACCGTTGCCGAGCTTCTCCATCAACGGGCCGAGCGCCGTAAACCGTTTGTAGACGTTCGGATAGTCGCGCTCGACGACGACGACGGAAGCCATCGTCTTGCCGGGAACAGGCTCGACCGCGCCCTTCTTCCATTCCTTCGGTTCGAAGGGCTGGGCGAGTTCCCCCGGCGTGTCGTGCTGCAGCGGCAGCAACACCGTATCCTTTTCGACGCCGAGATGGCCGGGCGAGAGTTCGGAGACCTTCCGGGCGAAGCCCTTGAAGATTTCCCAGTCGCTGCGCGCTTCCCACGCCGGGTCCACTGCCGCCGAAAGCGGGTGGATGAACGGATGCATGTCCGACGTGTTGAGGTCATGCTTCTCGTACCAGGTCGCCGTCGGCAGGACGATGTCGGAATAGACGCAGGTCGTCGACATGCGGAAATCGAGCGTCACGAGAAGATCGAGCTTCCCTTCCGGCGCCTGCTGGTGCCAGACGACTTCCGACGGCTTTTCGCTGCCTTCCTCGCCGAGATCCTTGCCGAGCACGCCGTGCTGCGTGCCGAGCAGGTGCTTGAGGAAATACTCGTGCCCCTTCCCGCTCGAGCCGAGGATGTTCGAGCGCCAGACGAACATGTTGCGCGGCCAGTTGACCGGCGAATCCGGATCCTCGCACGAGAGGCGGAGCGAACCGTCCTTCAGTCCGCGCGCGACATAGGCCGGAACCTCCATGCCCGCCGACGCGGCGTCCTTGGCGATGGAAAGCGGATTGCGTTCGAGCTGCGGTGCCGACGGCAGCCAGCCCATCCGTTCCGCCCGGACGTTGAAGTCGATCAGCGATCCCTCGTAGCCGGACGGCGCCAGCGGCGACAGGATCTCGTCGATGCGGACCTTCTCGTAGCGCCACTGGTCGGTGTGCGCGTAGAAGAACGACGTCGAATTCATCTGACGCGGCGGACGCGACCAGTCGAGCGCGAAGGCCAACGGCAGCCATCCCGACTGCGGGCGCAGCTTTTCCTGCCCGACATAGTGCGACCAGCCGCCGCCGGGCTGGCCCACGCAGCCGCACATGACCAGCATGTTGATCAGGCCGCGATAGTTCATGTCGGCGTGGTACCAGTGATTGAGACCGGCGCCGACGATGACCATCGACTTGCCCTTGGTCTTCGCGGCGTTGTCCGCGAAGCCGCGCGCGACCGCCACGATGCGGTCACGCGGCACGCCACAGATCTTCTCCGCCCACGCGGGCGTATACGGGTGATCGTCGTCGTAGCCCTTCGCGGCAGCGCCGCCGAGCCCCCGGTCGACACCGTAATTCGCGGCAAACAGGTCGAACACGGTCGCGACCAGCGCCTCGCCTTCCTTGAGCTTGACGCGACGCGCCGGAAGATTGCGCACGATCGTGCGATCGTGCGCCGATCCCTTGAAATGCGGCGAACGCGGCATATCCTCGGCGGCGAAGTACGGGAACGTGACGGCCGCCGTCTCGCCCTTGCCGAGCAGCGTCAACAGCGGCGCGCGTTCGGCCCCGGTGGCGGCGTCCCGGCCTTCGAGGTTCCACTTGCCCTTTTCGCCCCACCGGAAGCCGACGGAGCCCGTCGGCACGTAGGGCAAATTGTCATCGGCCGCGACGGCGACCGGCTTCCAGTCGGGATTGTTCGTCTCGCCGAGCGCCCCGTCGAAATCCGATGCCCGGACAAACCGGTCGGCGACGAGCCGGCCGTCGCGCTCGACGAGCTTCACGAGCATCGGGAAGTCCGTATAGCGCGTGACGTAGTCGCGGAAATACGGTTCGGCGCGGTCGAGATGGAATTCCTTCAGGATCACGTGCCCGAACGCCATCGCGAGGGCCGCGTCCGTTCCCTGCTTGGGATGCAGCCAGATATCGGCGAATTTCGAGGCTTCAGAATAGTCGGGGGAGACGACGACGGCCCTGGCCCCTTTGTAGCGGACCTCGGTGAAGAAGTGCGCGTCGGGCGTACGCGTCTGCGGGACGTTCGAGCCCCACAGGATCAGATAGGTGGAGTTGTACCAGTCCGCGCTTTCGGGCACGTCGGTCTGCTCGCCCCAGGTCTGCGGCGAGGCGGGCGGAAGGTCGCAGTACCAGTCGTAGAAGCTCATGCACACGCCGCCCATGAGCGACAGGTAGCGCGATCCGGCCGCGTAGCTCACCATCGACATCGCCGGAATGGGCGAGAAACCGATGATCCGGTCAGGCCCGTGCGCCTTCGCGGTGTGGATGTTGGCCGCCGCGACGATCTCGTTCGCCTCGTCCCATGTCGCGCGCACGAAGCCGCCTTTGCCGCGCGAGCCGCGGATCTCGGCCATTTTCGCCGGGCTCTCCGCGATCGACTTCCAGGCGAGGACGGGATCCTTGTGCTCGGCCCGGGCCTTCCGCCACAGACGGATCAGACGGCCCCGAATGAGCGGACGCTTAACGCGGTTCGCCGAGTAGAGGTACCAAGAATACGAAGCACCGCGCGAACATCCACGAGGCTCGTGATTGGGAAGGTCGGGCCGCGTTCTGGGATAGTCGGTCTGCTGCGTCTCCCAAGTGACGATGCCGCCCTTCACGTAGATCTTCCACGAGCAGGACCCTGTGCAGTTGGCGCCGTGCGTTGAGCGCACGATCCGGTCGTGCGCCCAGCGGTTCCGGTAGCCGTCTTCCCAGTCGCGCCGTTCGTTCGTGACGGTGCCGTGGCCCCCGCTGAACGATTCGACATTGCGGGCGAGGAAGTTCAACCGATCGAGAAATTGGCTCATCGTCCCGTTCCTTTCATCGTGCAGCAGCTGACTGGGTGCGGTCGCCGCCGCGCTCGACGTCGTAGAGAAGCCCGCCGCGCCGCGTGTAGAACCACCACGTCGCCGCGATGCAGGTCAGATAGAAGGCAAGAAAGCCGTAGAGCGCAGCCTCGGCACCGCCCGTCATGGCGATCGACGACCCGAAGCTCTTCGGGATGAAGAAGGCGCCGTAAGCCGCCACTGCCGAAGTGAACCCGATGATCGCTGCGGACTCCTTCTCCGACTGGCGAACGCGCTCGGCCGGCTGGAGCCCGGGTTCGAGGCGTGCAACTTCCTTGCGCATGATCGCCGGGATCATCTGGAAGGTGGATGCGTTGCCCACGCCGGCCATGAAGAACAGGAACAGGAAGCTCGCGAAGAAGACCGAGAAACCTGCCGGCTCTCCCTTCATGCCGATCGCGTAGAGGACAGCGCCGACGCCCAGACTCATCGCGACGAAGGACCAGAATGTGATCCGGCCGCCGCCGATCCTGTCGCATGCCTTGCCGGCCGCCACGCGCGATACCGCGCCGACCAAAGGACCGAGGAACGCATACTTGAGGGCGTTCACGTCCGGGAACAGGATCTTCGACAGCAGCGGGAACGCCGCCGAGAACCCGATGAAGGATCCGAACGTGCCCGTATAGAGCAGGCACATGATCCAGTTGTGCGCGCGCCGGAAGATCACCGCCTGATCCGCGAAACTCGACTTCATGCTGGCGATGTCGTCCATGCCGAACCACGCCGCGAACGCGGAAGCCGCGATGAACGGCACGAACACGTAGCCCGCGTTCTGCAACCAAAGCGTCGACGTCACACCCGCAACCGTTGCCGACTGGGGATCCCCGCCCAGCCACCCGAAGACGCCCGAAGTGATTGCGATGGGAACGACAAACTGGACCACACTCACGCCGAGGTTGCCGAGGCCGGCGTTGATCGCCAGGGCATTGCCCTTCTCCGCCTTCGGGAAGAAGAACGAGATGTTGGCCATCGACGACGCGAAGTTTCCGCCACCGAACCCGCACAGAAGCGCCAGCACCAGGAAGACCCAGTAGGGCGTCGCCGGGTTCTGCACCGCCATGCCCATCCCGACCGCGGGAAGCATGAGCGACCATGTCGCCAACGTCGTCCACAGCCGTCCGCCGAAAATCGCCGGCATAAAGCTGTAGAAGATGCGCAAGGTAGCACCGGACAAGCCGGGCAATGCGGCCAGCCAGAACAGCTTTTCGTTATCGAAGGCGAAACCGACACTCGGCAGGCGCGCCACGACGACCGACCAAACCATCCAGACCGCGAACGAAAGCAGCAGGCAGGGAACTGAAATCCACAGGTTCCGCCGCGCGATCGCGCTTCCCTTCTCCGTCCAGAAGTCCTTGTCCTCCGGACGCCAGTCCTGCAGCGCACCCGTCGCGGCAAGCTGACCCTCGTGCTTGGGGCCGTGGATGGTCTGCATTTCGGGAAGTTCCGGCAGCTTGCGCGCCGGCACACCCGCTTCCGCAGCGCTGCGCTCCATCTGGCGGATCGCAACATGCATCCAGACGAGCGAGACCGCCACGATCGCGAAGAGGAGCCAGAAGCAGCTCTGCCACACGCCGGTCAGATCGTTCAGAAGACCGAATGCGATCGGCAGGACGAATCCGCCGAGACCGCCGACCAGACCGACGACGCCACCGACGGCGCCCACCCGGTCGGGATAGTAGACCGGAATGTGCTTGTAGACCGCCGCCTTGCCGAGGCTCATGAAGAAGCCGAGGACGAAGGCAACGACCATGAATTCGAAGACGCTGAGCCGCGTGGAGAATTCGACTGGCCCGCGAATACCTTCGATCGTGTACTGCGTGGGCGGATACGACAGCACGAACGTGCAAACGACCGAAACCATGAACGTCCAGTACATGATCCGGCGCGCGCCGTACTTGTCGGAGAGGTGACCGCCATAGGCACGGAAAATCGACGCCGGGATGGAATAGACGGCGCCGATCATGCCGGCCGTCGCAATGTCGAGATGGTAGACGCCGATCAGATAGCGCGGCAGCCAGAGCGCGAGCGCCACGAACGCGCCGAAGACGAAGAAATAGTAGAGCGAGAAGCGCCAGACCTGGATGTTCTTGAGCGGCTCCATCATCGCGGAAAGCGGTTCCGGCTTCTGGCCGGAAGCCCGGCGGCGCGCCAGATCGGGATCGTCCTTGGTCGTAAGGAAATAGACAAC
>JAYRKO010000074.1:0-8951 GCA_041905745.1 Tagaea sp.
TCCGACATCGCGCGCTCGTTGCCCTTGATCCATCGGTCGAAGGGCGTTTCGCCGGAAACGAGGCCGCGCTCGAACACGGCGACCGCGCGCATCACGTTGTCCATCGTGATGCCGTCGGCCGGGAAGGCGGCCTTGAAGGCGGCGCGATAGCCGCCGATGGCCGATAGTTCGGCGATCAGCGCCTCGGCGGGCTGGTTCATCACGCGCGGATTGCCGATGGGCCCCTTCACGTGGCCTTCGAGATATTCGGTGCGCCCGTCCCACGCGGTCTGCTCGGTCCAGGCGAGATTGTAGAGCGTGGGGGAGTTGCGCACGTGGATCGCGCCGAGATGGCCCACGCTCTTGGCGACGCCGTCGGTCCACGCCATGCCCGGCAGGTGGCAGCTTGCGCAGGCGAGCGCGTTCGAACCCGACAGGCGCGGATCGAAGAACAGCATCTGGCCGAGGCGTTCCTTCTCGGGCGAGTAGGGATTCTCGGCGAGATAGGGAACGGTCGTCGGCCGGACGTAATCCTTCTTGTACTCGGCCATCGACTTCCAGGGCTTCTGCAACGGCAGGCCCTGCGCGTGCGCGGCGCCCGAGGCGGCGAGAGCGACGAGCGTCGCCATCAGGTGTGTCGCGATCCGGCCGGCGCGAATTCCGAACTTCTTCTGCATCTGTCGCTCCCGTTTTTGGGCTCCGATGCGGACAAAGTGCCGGAATGGACGTAAAAACTCCACTAATAAAGAGTGTACATACACTGGCGTGACTATTTAAGAATGTAGTACGTGCGGCAAGTATTACATGTGTAAACGGTCGCGAAAGACCCCGGTCGGCGACAATGCTGAAAATCGCGCGGCTTCCGTCGCGCCCGCGATTGGCGTTACGCTTGATCCGCAATGCCGAATCCGATTTATCACATGTGCCGGCGCGACGAATGGCAGGCGGCCCTGACGAGCGGGCGCTACAATGGTTCGTCGCAGGACATCGCCGATGGCTTCATACATTTCTCGACGGCCGCGCAGATCGTCGCCAGCGCCGCGAAGCATCGCGCGGGGCAGGACGACCTGATCCTCGTCGAGGTCGACGCCGACTCGCTGGGGCCGGCGCTGCGTTGGGAACCCTCGCGCGGCGGCGCGCTGTTCCCGCATCTTTACGGCGCCCTTCTTCCGGATAAGGTGTTGCGCACGGCGCCGCTGCGACTGGACGGCGACGGCCGGCACGTCTTTCCGTGGGGGCTCGCTTGAGCTGGTACGATCTCGCCTTTCCGCTGATCCGCAACGTCGATCCCGAATGCGCGCACGGCCTGGCCGTGAAGGCGCTGGCCTCGGGCTTCGTGCCCACGCCGGCCCCGGTCGACGATCCGGCACTGCGCGTGCGCGCGTGGGGGCTCGATTTCCCCAATCCGGTGGGGCTTGCCGCCGGCTTCGACAAGGATGCCGAGGTGCCCGACGCCATGCTCGCGCAGGGCTTCGGTTTCGTCGAGATCGGCTCGGTCACGCCGCGCCCGCAGCCGGGCAATCCCAAGAAGCGGCTCTTCCGCCTGACGGCCGACGAGGCGGTGGTGAACCGCATGGGCTTCAACAGCCGCGGGCTCGAATTCGCCAAGGCCAATCTCGCCGCGCGCAAGCGGCGCGGCATCGTCGGCGTCAATCTCGGCAAGAACAAGGAAACCGAGGACGCCGCCGACGACTACGTGAAGGGTGCCCGCGCACTCGCCCCCCACGCCGACTATCTGGTGTGCAACGTCTCCTCGCCCAACACGCCGGGCCTGCGCGCGCTGCAAAGCCGCGAAGCCCTCGACGCGCTGGTCGTGCGCGTGCAGGAGGCGATGGGCGAAATGGCCGCGCCGCCGCCGCTCGTCTTCAAGATCGCGCCCGACCTTGCCGACGCCGATCTCGAGGACGTGGTGCGCGTGGCGCTGGACCGCCGGCTCGCGGGCCTCGTCGTGGGCAATACGACGATCTCGCGCCCGCCTTCGCTCACGGACCCGCAGAAGGGCGAGGCGGGCGGTCTTTCCGGCCGGCCGCTGTTCGACCTGTCGACGCGCGTGCTCGCCAAGACCCGGGCGCTCGCCGGGCGCGATTTCGTGCTGGTCGGCACGGGCGGCATCTTCGATGCGCGCGACGCCTACGCCAAGATCCGCGCGGGCGCCAGCCTCGTGCAGCTCTATTCCGCGATGGTCTATCGCGGTCCGGGGCTTGCCGCGCGCATCTGCCGCGAACTGCCGGCCCTGCTGAAGGCCGACGGTTTCGCCAGCGTCGCCGACGCGGTCGGGGCCGGCGCCGGTTGACCGCGCCGCGCGGATAGGGAATACCGGACGGACATGTCGCCCATCACCCTCGTCCTGCCCGCCGTCGCCTATACGATCGCCGCCTTCGCGCTGGCGCTGACGCAGGGCATTCCCGCCGCACTGGGCGTCTTCGCCGCGGGTGCGGCCATCCACGCATTGGTGCTGGCGGTGCGGCTGGCGGGCGCGCTCGACCATGCCGTGCGTGCGCAGGCGCAGATCCGCCGCGAGCTGGGCCTCGCGCGCGAAGAGGCGCGCAGCATCCTCGAAGCCATCGAAAACGCCGCGCGCACGCGCCCCGACCTCGGCCACGTGATGAACGAGGTACGCGTGCTGCAGGGGCTGGTCGAGAAGCTTTCCGGCCAGCCCGTGCCGGCGGCCAAGCCCGGCCAGCCTGCCGCCCCCGCGCCGTCCTACGCCGACGCGCAGGTGCTGCAGATCGTGGGCGACGCGCTGCGCGAGAACCGCGTCGAGCTCTACGTGCAGCCCATCGTCGACCTGCCGCAGCGCCGCCGCCGGCATTTCGAATGCTTCAGCCGCGTGCGTGCGCCCGACGGCAACGTGATCGGCCCCGAACGCTACCTGCCGCTGGCCGAGCAGGTCGGCCTCGTGACGGCGATCGACAACATGCTGCTGTTCCGCTGCGTGCAGCTCGTGCGCCGCATGCAGCGCACGAACGCGGGCGCGGGCATCTTCGTCAACATCTCCGAGCACACGCTTGCCGACACGCGCTTTTTCGCCGAGTTCGTGACGTTCATGGCGCAGAATTCCGATCTGTCGCAGAACCTCGTTTTCGAACTGGCCGAAAGCCACACGCGCCGGCTTTCCGAAATCCAGTGGGCCGAGCTCGACCGGCTGGGCAGCCTCGGCTTCCGCTTCTCGATGGATCAGGTGACCGATTTCCGCTTCGATCCGTCGGGCCTTGCCAAGCGCAATTTCCGCTTCGTGAAGATCGACGCGCGCAAGGTCGTGGAATTCGCCAACGGCGCCGGGGGTGCCGAGTTCCTTCGCCTGCGCGCGCAGATGATGGACGCGCGCGTGGCGCTCGTCGTCGAGAAGATCGAAAGCGAGGGCGAGCTCGTCGAAGTGCTCGACCTCGACGCGGATTACGGGCAGGGCTTCCTGTTCGGCGAACCCAAGCCCCTGAAAGAAGAGAAGTGACGCAACGCCTCGAAGGACTCGCGGCAGTCGCCGACCGCTACGACGCGTTCCTGCTCGACATGTGGGGCTGCATCCACGACGGCCTGCGCGTCTTCCCGGGCGTCGCCGACCTGATGGCGCGCCTGCGCAAGATGGGCAAGAAGACCGTCGTGCTGTCGAACGCGCCGCGCCTCGTGCCCATCCTCGTGAAGCAGATGCCGAATTTCGGCATCCCCGCCGATGCGTTCGACGCGATCGTCACGTCGGGCGAGGCGGCGTGGCAGGCGCTGGCGAAGGACGCGCACGGCCTGGGCCGGACGTTCCTGCATGTGGGCATGGAAGCCAACATCGTCGATCCCGCGACGATCGGCTACCGCATGGTCGAGGACGTCGCCGCGGCCGATTTCGTGCTCGCCACCGGGGCCGCGGGCGACGGCACGCTCGATCTCGAGGCGCTGGCGCCGGTGATGGAGAAGGCGCGCGCGCGCGACCTGACGATGGTGTGCGCGAACCCCGATCTGGAAGTGCTGCGCGGCGAACAGCGCCTCCTGTGCGCGGGCACGCTTGCACAACGCTACGAGGAGATCGGCGGCAAGACGATCTATTACGGAAAGCCGCATCGCGCGGTCTACGAACAGGCGATCGCGCTCTCCGGCGTCGCCGACCGCCGCCGCGTGATCGGCATCGGCGATGCGATGCGCACCGACGTGGCGGGCGCGCGCGGGGCCGGCATCGATCAGGCGTTCATTCCCGGCGGCATCCACGGCGAATCGCTGGGCGCGCCGATGGGCCGGCTGCCGTCGGAAGCGGCGATGAAGGCGCTGTCCGACCAGTTCGGTTTCGCGCCGACTTACGTGCTCGCCGAACTGCGCTGGTAGGCGCCAAAACCCCGAGTCGCGCGCGCGATGCTGCATCGCGGCACCGTGGCGAGTTTTCCGCAGGCCTGTGGACAAGCGGGCAGGGGCGCGTCGAATCAATCCCTTGTCGGCCGAATCGAACGTGCGACGACTCGCGCGTCTAGGACGACCCCTGTCCTGCGGGTACATTTGCAAGGCGGGAGAATGACATGGCCGATTTTGCGAAGCCTGATCTTGCCGACTGGGAGAAGCTGGCCAAGGCCGAGCTGAAGGGTGCTGCACCCGACACGCTCGCCTGGACCACGCCGGAGGGGATCGTCGTCAAGCCGCTCTATACGGCGGCCGATCTCGAAGGGCTCGACCATGTCGGCGGCATGCCGGGGATTGCGCCCTATGTGCGCGGTCCGCGCGCGACGATGTACGCGAACCGTCCGTGGACGATCCGCCAGTACGCCGGCTTCTCGACGGCGGAGGAATCCAACGCCTTCTACCGCAAGGCGCTGGCCGGCGGGCAGGCCGGGCTTTCGGTCGCCTTCGATCTTGCGACCCATCGCGGCTACGACAGCGACCATCCGCGCGTGACCGGCGACGTCGGCAAGGCGGGCGTGGCGATCGACTCGGTCGAGGACATGAAGATCCTCTTCGACGGCATCCCGCTTTCGAAGATGTCCGTCTCGATGACGATGAACGGCGCGGTGCTGCCCGTGCTCGCGGCCTTCGTCGTCGCGGGCGAAGAGCAGGGCGCCACGCAGGCCCAGCTTTCCGGCACCATCCAGAACGACATCCTCAAGGAGTTCATGGTCCGGAACACGTACATCTATCCGCCGGGCCCCAGCATGCGCATCGTGGCCGACATCATCGCGCACACGGCCCGGCACATGCCGAAATTCAATTCGATCTCGATCAGCGGCTACCACATGCAGGAAGCCGGGGCGACCTGCGTGCAGGAGCTCGCCTTCACGCTGGCCGACGGTCTCGAATACGTGCGCGCCGCGCTCTCCAAGGGGCTCGACGTCGACGCGTTCGCGCCCCGCCTGTCGTTCTTCTTCGCGATCGGCATGAACTTCTTCATGGAGATCGCCAAGCTGCGCGCCGCGCGCTTCCTGTGGGCGCGCGCGATGAAGCAGTTCAATCCGAAGAAGGCCGACAGCCTGGCGCTGCGCACGCACTGCCAGACCTCGGGCGTGTCGCTGACCGAGCAGGACCCCTACAACAACGTCGTGCGCACGGCGTTCGAGGCGATGGCCGCCGCGTTGGGCGGCACGCAGTCGCTGCACACCAATTCCTTCGACGAAGCGCTGGCGCTGCCCACGCCGTTCTCCTCGCGCATCGCGCGCAACACGCAGCTCATCCTGCAGGAAGAGACGGGCGTGTCGCGCGTCGTCGATCCGCTGGCGGGCAGCTACTACATCGAAAGCCTCACCGCCTCGATGATCGAGGAAGCCCAGAAGCTGATCGACGAGGTCGAGGCGATGGGCGGCATGACCAAGGCCGTGGAAAGCGGCATGCCCAAGCTGCGCATCGAGGAGGCGGCCGCGCGCAAGCAGGCGCGCATCGACCGCGGCGAGGAGACGGTCGTGGGCGTCAACAAGTACAAGCCCACCGAGACCGAGAAGATCGACATCCTCGATGTCGACAACGCGGCCGTGCGCGAAAGCCAGGTGGCGCGCCTCGCGAAGATCCGCGCGACGCGCGACGCCGCCAAGGTCGCCGCGACGCTCGAAGCGCTGACCAAGGCCGCCGCCTCGGGCGAGGGCAACCTGATGACGCTCGCCATCGAGGCGATGCGCGCGCGCGCCACCGTGGGCGAGGTTTCCGACGCGCTGGAGAAGGTCTTCACGCGCCACCGCGCGACGATCCGCTCGGTCACGGGCATCTACGGCTCGGCCTACGACGGCGATGCGGGCTTCGCGCGCATCAAGGACGACGTGGCGGGCTTCGCCAAGACCGAGGGCCGCCGCCCGCGCATGCTCGTCGTCAAGCTCGGGCAGGACGGCCACGACCGCGGCGCCAAGGTGATCGCGACCGCCTTCGCCGACATCGGCTTCGACGTCGACGTGGGCCCGCTGTTCCAGACGCCCGAGGAAGCCGCACGGCAGGCGATCGAGAACGACGTGCACGTGATCGGCGTCTCCTCGCAGGCCGCCGGCCACAAGACGCTGGTGCCCGCACTGATCGCCGCCCTCAAGGCCGCCAAGGCCGACGACATCCTCGTCGTGTGCGGCGGCGTGATCCCGCCGCAGGACTATCAGGCGCTGATCGACGGGGGCGTGGCCGCCATCTACGGCCCCGGCACGAACATCCCGCACGCCGCGGCCGAAATCCTCGGCCTGCTGCGCCGCCGCCCGAAAGCCGCCTGACCTAGCAACCGCTTCCAACCCGCCGGACGAAAACCCCCATGGACGACAAGAAGACCGGTCTCGGCCCCCGCCGCCTCAGCGCCGTCGAACGGCCGACCGAAACGGAACTTCGCGCCGCCAACGATCCGTCGGGTCCGGGCTACGAGCCGCTGCCGCCGGTCGGCCGGCGCAGCTTCGCGCTCGCCGCGGGCCTGAGCCTCGCGTGGCTCGGCGCCGTCGTCTGGTATGCCGGCACGCGCGTGGGCTTCGCCGCGTTCGGCGAAATGCTGCCCCACGAGCTGGGCGCGTTCGTCGGCGGCGCGGTCATGCCGCTCGTCGTGCTGTGGTTCGTCTTCGCCTATCTCGCGCGCGGGCGCGATCTGGCGCGCCATGCGCGTGCACTCGAAGTGCGCCTTTCCGAACTCGCCTATCCGGCCGAGCGCGCGGAAGCCAAGCTGCGCACGATCGGGGAAAGCCTGCACGAGCAGGCGCGCGCACTGGCGCAGGCCTCCGACAGCGCCACCAACCGGCTGGTCGAGGCGCGTCAGGGCCTGGCCGCGCAGGCCGGCGAACTCACGACCGTTTCCGATCAGGCGTCGATGCGCGCCATGCAGGTGATGGCGGGCTTGCGCCGCCACGCCGAGGGGCTGGAGCGCGTCACCTCGCTTTTGTCGAGCCGCGTGCAGATCGTCGAGGCGGCCGTGCGCGAGCAGGCCGACGCGCTCGCCGGTGCGTCGGACCGAGCGCTTTCCCAGTCGCGCGAGATCAACGCCACGCTGCGCGAGCAGATCGAAACGCTCGCCGCCACCAACGAGAAGACCGCCGCCAACGCCGGCGCCATCCGCGAGGCGCTGCGCGAACAGTCGCAGGATCTGGCCGAGACGACCGAGCGCGCCCGCGCGCGCGCGGCCGAAATCCGCTCGATCCTGTCCGACCAGAGCTCGGCGCTGGTCGACGCGACCGAGGGCGCGCTCGACCGCGCGCGCGAGGTGGGCGAATTGCTGCGCCGGCAGGCGGAAGCCTTCTCCGACGCCGCCGAAACCGCCGAAGGGCGCGCGAGTGCCGCGTCCGTCGAGATGGGCTCGGCCCGCCGTTCGGCCGAGACCGCCAGCGACGCGCTGGGCGAGGCGTCCGACAAGCTTCTGTCGCTCGCGCGCGACCTGGCCAAGCAGAGCGAGACGACTCAAAACGCGCTGCGCGCGCAGATGGCGGCGCTGGCCGAAGCGGCCGGCGACGCGCAGACGCGCGTGGACACCGCCGGCATGGCGATCCGCGAGCGCACCGAAGACGTGACGACCGCCGCCGTGCGCATGAACGACGTGGCGACCAATCTGGGCGCCGAAACGCGCAACCTCTCCGCCACGCTCGAACGGCTCGCCGCGCGCACCGAAGCGTCGAGCGAATCGGTCCGCCGGCAGGGCCACGAACTGGCGACGGCGGCCGATCAGGCCGTGGCGCGCGTGCGCGCCGCGGGCGAGGCGTTCCAGACGCAGTCGCGCGAATTGGCCGATGCGGCCGCACAGGCGCTGGCGCGCACCGGCGCCACGACCGCCGGCTTCTCGGAAGTCGCGCGCGAAGTGGCGCTGCGCACGCAGGAAGCCGAGGCGAAGGCGGCTTCGATCGGCGAGGACATGCGCCGGCACGGCGCCGGGCTCGTCGAGGCGGCGGACGCCGCCGGGCGTTCGGCGGCCGATGCGGGGGCCAGGCTCTCGCGCGAGGTCGAAGCGATCCTGCGCGCGTCGGGCGCGCTTGCGGCCGAAGCGCAGGCGACGGAATCCGTGCTCCAGAGCGAGACGCATCTGGTGGCCGAAGCGGCGCAGCGCGCGCGCGCGAGCGTCGAAGGGGCCGGTGCCGCGCTCAAGGCGCGCATCGAAGACCTCGACGCCTCGACCCGCCGCGTGGGCGAGGCGCAGGTGGCCCTCGACGGGCTTGCCCAGCGCAGCCAGGAATCCCTCGACCGCGTGGCCCAGCGCGTCGACGCCTCGGGCGAGGTCGCGCGCCGGCGCGCCGACGAGCTTGTCGTCGCGGCCGATCAGGCGGCCCAGCGCGTGCGCGTGACGGGCGAAGGCTTCCGCGTGCAGGCGCAGGACATGATCCATTCGGCCGATCTGGGCCTCGTGCGCGCCGAGGAACTGGGCGCCACGCTCAAGCGCCGCTCGGAAGAAATCGATTCCGCCAGCGAGCGTACGACCCAGCGCCTCGATACGCTGGCCGAACATGTGCGCACGCAGTCGGCCGCACTCGCCGACGCGGCGGGCGAGACGGCGCAGAAGCTCGGGTCCTCGGGCGAAGCGGTGCGCCTGCGCGTGGAAGCGCTGGAAGCCGCGGCCGACGCGACGATCGCGC
>JAYRKO010000714.1:0-1708 GCA_041905745.1 Tagaea sp.
CGTTGCAGCGCGTCGATCGCCTTGCGCATCGTGGCGAGACCGTCGCCCGCCGCGGCGGGAACGAACGGGTTGAGGGACGGAAACGTCCCTCCGTTAACACCATCAATCATCGCGGTTCTCCGCATCATTTTGAGGCGGCGCTTCCGGCCGCCGGTGACATTCTTATACCACAGATTGCCCGATGCGGCAAACCGCCTAGCCCCAGAGGGCGGCCGTCGGCGGCTGGACGGAGCTGCCGTCGTAGACGAGGCCGGGCGCGCGGTCGCGCGCGAGCAGCAGCGGCCCGTCGATGTCGGCCCACTCCGCACCCTGCGCCAGCAGGTGCGCGGGCGCCATCGACAGCGATGTGCCGACCATGCAGCCGACCATGATGCGCATGCCCGCAACGATCGCGGCCGCGCGCAGCGCCAACGCCTCGGTCAGGCCGCCGGTCTTGTCGAGCTTGATGTTGACGGCTTCGTACTTGCCCGTCAGGTGCGAAAGCGACGCGCGGTCGTGGCAGGCTTCGTCCGCGCACAGCGGCAGCGGATGCGCGAGTCCGGCCAGTGCCGCGTCGCGGTCGGCGTGGAGCGGCTGCTCGATCAGCGCCACGCCGAGCTTGGCGAGTGCGGGCGCGTAGCGCGCGAAGGCGCCGATGTCCCACGCCTCGTTCGCGTCGACGATGAGGCGCGAATTGGGGGCGGCCTTACGCACGGCGGCGACGCGTTCGAGATCGCCCTCGCCGGTGAGCTTGATCTTGAGGAGCGGCCGCGCGCGCGCGGCCTCGGCCGCAAGCGCCATGTTCTCGGGCGTGTCGACCGACAGCGTGAAGGCCGTCGTGACGGGCTTGGGGGCCGGCAGGCCGGCGAGCTGCCACACGGGCTTGCCCGCGCGCTTGGCTTCGAGATCCCACAATGCGCAGTCGAGCGCGTTGCGCGCCGCCCCGCCGGGCAGGGCGGAACCCAGCTCGGCGCGCGTGCCGCCGCGCTCGATCAGGCCGCGCGCCTTCTCGATCTGGGCCATCACGCTTTCCACGCTTTCGCCGTAGCGCGAATAGGGCACGCACTCGCCATTGCCGACCGCGCCGTCCTGGGCGATGCGCACGACGACGACGACGGCTTCGGTGCGCGCACCGCGCGAAATGCGGAACGTGCCGCGGATCGGCCAGACTTCGCGGGCGATTTCGAGTGTGCGGCTCATTTGATTTTCGCAAGCTTCCTGACGAGCGGGGCGACGCCCGTGCGGCTGGGATCGCACACCGGCATGCCCAGCCGGTCGGCGAGCGACTTGAGCGCGCGCTCGGCCGCCTTGGCCGTCAACTTCGAGGTGTTGAGGCTGACGCCGATGCATTTCGCCTTCGGGTTCGTCAGGCGCGCGTGCGCGACGTTCGCGGCGATGCAGTCCTCGATCTTCGGCAGCTTGTAGTGCGGCAGGCCGCGCATGTGCGCGCGGCCTGGCTCATGGCACATGACGAGCGCGTCGGGTTGCGCGCCGTGGATGAGGGCGAGCGTCACGCCCGCGTAGCTCGCATGGAAAAGCGACCCCTGACCCTCGACGACGTCCCAGTGGTCGGGCGCGTTGGCGGGACTGAGAACCTCGACCGCGCCGGCGACGAAGTCCGACACGATCGCGTCGATCGACCAGCCGCCGCCGGCGATCAGGATGCCTGTCTGGCCCGTCGCGCGGAACGTCGCCTTCATGCCTTGTGCGCGCATTTCCTTTTCGAGCG
>JAYRKO010000715.1:0-1705 GCA_041905745.1 Tagaea sp.
TGTCGTCGGGCGAGAGCATGTGCACGACCAGCATCAGGTCGGGCGAGCTCTTCTGCGTCGTCACGCCGAGGCGGCGGACTTCCTCGGGCAGGCGCGCGGCGGCGATCTGCACGCGGTTCTGGACGAGGACCTGCGCGTTGTCGAGGTTCGTGCCCGCCTTGAACGTGATGGTCAGCGACATCGAGCCGTCGGCCGTGGCGTAGGAGGACATGTAGAGCATGTCCTCGACGCCGTTGATCTCCTGCTCGAGCGGTGTGGCCACCGTCGCGGCGACGGTCTGCGCGTCCGCACCCGGGTAGCTCGCGCGCACGACGATCGTGGGCGGCGCGATTTCCGGATATTCCGAGACCGGCAGCTGCGTGAACGCGATCACGCCGAGGATGACGGTGACGATCGAGACGACCGACGCGAAGATCGGGTGGTCGATGAAGAAATGGGCGAAACGCATGGTGCTTCGGCCCCTTCCTCAGCGCTTCTCGGGCAGGTCGACGCGCTGGGCGGTCACCTTGCCGCCCGGCCGCACGCGCTGGAGACCGGCGATGACGATCGTCTCGCTGCCGTCGAGGCCGTTGCGCACGACGCGGTAGCCGTCGATGCGCGGCCCCGGCCGCACGAGCTTGGCCGTCGTCGTGCCGTCTTCCGAGACGACCCACACGAAGCGGCGGTCTTGGTCGGCCTGGATCGCCTCGTCGGGGATCAGCACGGCCTTGTAGGCGTTCGAGCCCGGCACGCGGATGCGCCCGAACAAGCCCGGCGTCAGCAGTCCGTCCTTGTTTTCGAAGGTCGCGCGCGCGCGCATCGTGCCCGAGGCCGGGTCGATGCGGTTGTCGAGGAACTCCATCCGGCCCTTGCGCGGCAGGTCGCGCTCGTCGAGCAGGCCGGCGAGCACCTCGAAGCCGCCGGCATCGCGACCCGAGGGGCGCGCCCCGTCGGCGGCCATGCGCGTGTAGGCGATGTAGGAACGCTCGTCGATGTCGAAATAGAAATAGACCGGATCGATCGACACGACCGACCCCAGCTGCGTCTGGTCGGCGGTCACGAGGTTGCCTTCCGAGACGAGCTTGCGGCCGATGCGGCCGTTGATCGGGCTGCGGATTTCCGTGAAGCCGAGATTGAGGCGCGCGGATTCCAGCTCCGCGCGCAGGCCCGCGATGTCGGCCTGCGCCTGCTGGAAGGTCTGGCGCGCCTGTTCGAGCTGGCGTTCGGGCGCCGAGCCGGCGCGCGCGAGACGCTCGTAGCGGTCGAGGTCGGTCTTGGCGAAATCCACGCGCGTCTGGGCGGCGTTCACGGCCGCCGTGGCACGCGCGAAGGTCGCCTGGTAGGGCCGCTTGTCGATGACGAAGAGCAGGTCGCCTTCCTTGACGATCTGGCCGTCGCGGAACTTCACGGATTCGAGATAGCCCGAAACGCGCGCGCGCAGGTCGACCGAGTCGACCGCATCGAAGCGGCCGGTGAACTCGTCCTGCTCGACGATCTCCTTCACGACGGGCTTTGCGGCCGTCACGGGCGGCGGGCCGCCGGGGCCCCCTTGTGCGCGCGCATCGTGCGCAAACAGCATCAGCGCGGCGGCGCCGAAAAGCGCCATCGCAAGCCCGTTGCGGATTGTCATCTGGACCCCGACCGATCCCCCGATCTGTCTGGCGTCATGGCATGCCGATGCGCCGGGGGAATTTCGCAAAGCAGCAATGGACAGATGATAGGGATG
>JAYRKO010000716.1:0-1705 GCA_041905745.1 Tagaea sp.
CCGCCTTCAGGAATTCGACGTCGCCGTTGAGCGCCGCGACCTCGTTCGTCTGGTCGTAGATGCGCTTCACGAGGATTCCGTCGAACAGGAAATACGGGAACACCACGATGCGCCGGAAGCCCATGCGTACGGCGCGCGACAGGCATTCGTTGGTGCGCGGATGCGCCACGCCGGAATAGGCGACGGTCGCCCAGCCGAATCCCATGCCTTCCCACAGCATGCGCGCGATCTTCGCGACGTTCGAGTTCGCGTCCGGGTCGTTGGTGCCGCGACCGACGACGACCAGCAGCGTTTCCGCGCGCGTGGCGGGCCGCGCGGCCTTCGCTTCGGCTTCCTCGATCCGGGTCTTGGCCGCTTCGAGGAGCTTGAGGTCGACCGCAAGGTCGCGGGCGAACTCGATCTTCACGTCCGGGTTCTCGGCCGCCCAGCTGTTGATCTCCCACGGCAGGTCGTTCTTCACGTGGCCGGCGGCGAACAGCATGGCGGGCAGGGCATGTATCGTCCTGGCGCCCTGCGCCTTCAGCGCGTCGAGACTTTCGCGGATGACCGGCCGCGCGAATTCGAGGAAGCCGGACCCCACGGTGCGACCCGGCAGGCGCGCGCGCAATGCCGCCACCATGGCGTCGAACTCGCGGATCGCGTCGGTGTCACGGCTTCCATGGCCGCACACCATCACCGCCGGCTTGTCCATCGTCTCTTCCTCCTCGGTTGACCGAATATAGGCCGCGGGTCACTCTCGCGGGCATGTCGATTTTCCTGACTCCGCCATCCTACGAACCGCTGCTCGTCCTGCTTGCGGCCCTGGCGCTCGACGCGATGCTGGGCGAAATGCGCTGGCTTTCGGGCCGCGTGGGCCATCCCGTGCAGTGGATCGGCCGTTTCGTCTCGGCGCTGGAAGCGCGGCTCAACCGGCCGCAGCGTTCCGATCGCGCCCGGCGCGTGCGCGGCGGGATCACCGTGGCGGCGACGACCGTATTGGCGGCCGCTGCGGGACTGGCCGTTGCGGCCTTCGCCCGGACCCGGCCGTGGGGCTGGGCGCTGGAGGCGTTCGTCGCCTCGCTGCTGATCGCGCAGCGTTCGCTCTACGACCATGTCGCCGACGTCGCCCGCGCGCTCGACCGCGACGGGCTTGCCGGCGGACGCATCGCGGTCGCGCGCATCGTGGGGCGTGATCCGGAAAGTCTCGACGCGCACGGCGTGGCGCGCGCGGCGATCGAATCGCTCGCCGAGAATTTCTCCGACGCGGTCGTGGCGCCCGTGTTCTGGTACGCGCTGTTCGGCCTGCCGGGGCTCGCCTTCTTCAAGGCGGCAAGCACGCTCGATTCGATGATCGGCCACCGCAACGAGCGCTATCTCGATTTCGGCCGCTATGCCGCGCGGCTGGATACGGCGATGAATTTCGTGCCCGCGCGCCTGTCGGCTCTGATCGTTGCGATCGCCGCACTCTTCGCGCCGGGTGCCCGGCCCTTCGGCGCGGCGCGCACGGCCATCGCCGATGCGCGCAAGCACCGGTCGGTGAATGCCGGCTGGCCGGAAGGCGCCTTCGCCGGCGCGCTCGATCTCGCCATCGCGGGGCCACGCCGCTACGGCAGCCTCGTGGTCGACGATCCGTGGATCGGCAGCGGCCGGGCGCGCGCGACGGTGGCCGACATGCGTCGGGCGCTGTGGCTGTTCGCGGCCGCCTGCCTCGTGCAGGCGGGAGTGG
>JAYRKO010000717.1:0-1702 GCA_041905745.1 Tagaea sp.
TGGGCCGCACGGATACCGGCGAGCGTCACCTCCTCGACCAGCACATGCGCGGCCATCGTGGCGAGCCGACCCACGCGCGCGGGATAGCGCGCGGCCGCGATGAGCGCGATCGACCCGCCGTCGGAATGGCCGACGAGATCGGCACGCCGGATCTGCAACGCGTCGAGCACGTCCAGCAATGTCGCGGCCTCGTCGTGCAGGTAGGCGGGCGTGCGTTGTCCAATCAGCGGCGAGGATTTGCCGTGGCCGAAGCGCTCGTAGACGAGACCCGGGCGCGCGGCGGCCGCACACAGGGCCGCGGGAAAGTCCCGCCACTGCGCGATCGAGCCGAGGCCTTCGTGCAGGAAGACGAGCGGCGGCGCTTTCGGGCCGTCGATGCGCACCGCCGCAAGCTTGCGGCCGCCGAGCGGTATCGAGAAGGGCGTGCTTTGCTTGACCAAGTTCGACCTTTCGACTTAAGTGGACGAAGCACGGGCTTCCGCCGCGAATGACGGGTTCTACAACCGCCAACGCGGCAACCGGAAGGGGGCATGTGCAAGGGAACGGCAGGGAGGAATGCGGCTATGGCCGTCGGCGCGGGGGATTCGCCCCTCGACACATTCCCGAAGCTTCTGATGCGCAACGCGCACGTGCGCGGGCGGCGTCCGGCCATGCGCGAAAAGGACCTCGGCATCTGGCAGAGCTGGACCTGGGCCGAAAGTGCCGCCGAGATCCGCCGCATCGCGTGCGGGCTCGCCGCGCTGGGTGTCGCGCGCGAGGACAAGGTCATCCTCGTGGGCGACAACCGCCCGCGGCTCTACTGGTCGATCTGCGCCGCACAGGCGCTGGGCGCGGTGCCCGTGCCCGTCTATCAGGACGCCGTCGCCGACGAGATGGCCTTCGTCATCGAGCACGCCGAGGCGCGCGTGGCGGTCGCCGAGGATCAGGAGCAGGTCGACAAGCTTCTCGCCATCCGCCAGCGCACGGGCATGCCCAAGACGATCGTCTACGACGATGCGCGCGGCATGCGGAACTACGTCGACGAAGGCCTCGTCGATTTCGACCGGCTGCTCGCCGCCGGCGACGAGTGGAACGCGCGCCGGCCCAACTTCCTCGACACCGAGATCGCGCGCGGCCGCGGGTCGGACGCCTCGGTGATGCTCTACACGTCGGGCACGACCGGCCAGCCCAAAGGCGTGCTGCTGACCTACGAGAACGTGATCCGCACGGCCGAGAACGCGATCCGCTTCGACGGCCTGACGGAAGAGGACGATATCCTCGCCTATCTGCCGATGGCGTGGGTGGGCGACCACATCTTCTCGTACGCCGAGGCGTACGTCGCCGGCTTCTGCGTGAGCTGCCCGGAATCCGGCGCCACCGTGATGACGGACCTGAAGGAGATCGGCCCGAGCTTCTTCTTCGCGCCGCCGCGAATCTTCGAGAACATCCTGACGCAGGTCGCCATCCGCATGGAGGATGCGGGCGCGATCAAGCGGCGGATGTTCCGCTTCTTCATGGACGTCGCGAAGCGCACGGGTCTCGCGATGATGGACGGCAAGGACGTGCCGCTCGGCGCGCGGCTGCTCTACGCGCTGGGCGAACGGCTCGTCTACGCGCCGCTCAAGAACGCGCTGGGGCTTGCGCGCATGCGCGTGGGCTACACGGCGGGCGAAGCGATCGGCCCCGACATCTTCGATTTCTACCGTTCGCTGGGGCTGAACCT
>JAYRKO010000718.1:0-1701 GCA_041905745.1 Tagaea sp.
TCATCCCGGTCCATTCGCGCAGCTTGACCGCAAGGTCGTTGGGCAGCGTCAGGTTCTTGGGCGCGTTGGGATACGCGATCTCGATCCGGCCCGGCTCGAACGAAACGGGCCGCACGGCGCCGTAGAGCTGGCCGTAGAGCAGCCCCTCGCGCTTCTCCTGAACGAGCGCCACGAGTTCGGCGTAGCTCTGCGGCACCGGTCCTGCGACGGGCACTGCCTGCGCGGGCTGGGGCGATGCGGCCACGGCCGTCGCGGCGCGACCGCCGGCGATGGCGCGCGGACCGCCGCCATTCCCACCGCCGCCGCGCGGGGCAGATCCGGACGCCGCCTCGCCCTTCGACAGGCGATCGACCAGATCGCCGGGGGCCGGCAGGTTCGCGGCGTAGGCCAGCCGCACGATCAGCATTTCGAGCGCCGCCAGCGGCTGGGGCGCATGCTGCACTTCGGTCAGGCCCTTCAGCAGGATCTGCCACGTGCGCGCCAGGACGGGGATGGAAAGCTTCTCCGCCATGCCGCGGCCGCGCGTGCGCTCGGTCTCCGGCAGGCCGACATCGTCCACCAGTGCAGGCGCCACCTTGAGGCGAGTGAGCAGGTTCGTGACTTCCAGCAGATCCTCGACGACGACGCGCGGCTCGGCGCCGTTGGCGTACATCTCGCCGGCGCGCTGGAGCGCGGCCGTCGCATCGCCCTTCAGGATTTCCTCGAACAGGTCGAAGACCTGCGCGCGATCGACGAGACCGAGAAGCCCGCGGACCTGCTCCTCGCCGACTTCGCCGTCGACCGCGGCAAGCGCCCGGTCGAGCAGCGAAAGCCCGTCGCGCGCCGACCCGTCGGCCGCGCGCGCGAGCAGTGCGGCCGCACCGGCCGAGATCTTGCGCTTTTCCTTCTCCGCCACGCCCGCCAGATGCTTGGCGAGCGTGGGCTGGTCGAAGCGGCGCAGGTCGAAGCGCTGGCAGCGCGACAGCACCGTGACGGGAACCTTCCGGATCTCGGTCGTCGCGAACAGGAACTTGGCGTGCGCCGGCGGCTCCTCCAGCGTCTTCAGAAGCGCGTTCCACGCGTTCTTCGACAGCATGTGGACTTCGTCCACGATGTAGATCTTGTAGCGCGCCGAGACCGGGCGATAGCGCACCGCCTCGATCAGTTCGCGCACGTCGTCCACGCCGTTGTTGGACGCCGCGTCGATCTCGACGACGTCGAGATGCTTGTCCTCGGCGATCGCCTTGCAGTGCTCGCACACGCCGCACGGGTCGATCGTAGGGCCGCCCTTGCCGTCGGGCCCGATGCAGTTGAGCGCGCGCGCCACGATGCGCGCGGTCGTCGTCTTGCCCACGCCGCGCACGCCGGTCAGCATGAAGGCGTGCGCGATGCGGCCCGATTCGATGGCGCTCGCCAGCGTGCGCACCAGCGCTTCCTGCCCGACGAGGTCGGACAGGCGCGTCGGCCGGTATTTCCGAGCCAGGACCTGATAGGGGGCGGACTCGGGTTCGGCCATTCGGACGCTGGAAAGCGGGAAAAGGAGGGGTGGGAGGCTGGACGTCGACCCGGGCGGAGACTCGTTACGGCTGCTTCCTTCCGGACCTGACCGGGTTGGCGAGGCGCTCGTCCGCCGCCAACCTCCCGCCCCGTATATAGCCGGTCGGCCCGCCCGCCGCCAGACCTGAGACCCGGACGCGGCCGTTGCCTTTCCGGGGGCGCCAA